>NZ_KV821945.1:0-151690 GCF_001815785.1 Corynebacterium sp. HMSC056F09 | reverse complement strand
TCATCCCCGCTCACGCGGGGAGCACCCTTGTTGAACAGCGAGTTAAGGAGCCCTGGGCTCAGTTTACATACGACTTCGCAAAGACAAAGAATAGGTTGTGTTGCGTCCCAGTCCTTTCTATTTCCCTTTCTGCTTCCGATAGGCAGAACGGACCTGACGTGCTCGCGACCAACCAGTTCTGCTCTGCACGGGCTTGCGTCCAGGAGAAGGACGAACCATAAGAGTGACTCCATCGAAATCTGTTGGCTGCCAATGGTGCCGATGCGTTCTAAACTCGAGGCCTTGTTCATTGGCTGCCGAATAGACCAATAACGCTCTTCCGTCTTTACATAGTTCGACTGTTCGCTCCCACAACAAATCACGGATTCTTGCGGAAGGACGGCCAACAAATACACCCGGTGTGAGTTCAATAAGCCATTTCGATAGATCACCCCGTAATCCAGCGGGGCATGCTGTTACTACGAGAACGATCACGAAAGTGTCTCCTCTTCAGCCCAATTCATTCCCGAAGCAATAACCTCAAGTTCACTCCACAACATGAGTTCAACATCGCTGACGAGCTCTTCATCAGGCACGTCGAACAACGCCTTCAAGTCTTTCACCATGCGCGGCATGAGCCTGTGCGAAACAACATAATCGCGAACGCGCCGACGGACTTCCGTCGATGGTTTTCCTTTGGCCGCAGCGACAGTGTCGAATGCAGCCGGGATCGAAATCTCTGCCTTGTATAAATCTGCGATGTCATAAACAAAGGATCGATCGGTTCCCGTGTGAATAACTCCTAACGCTGGAACGAAACCTAGTGCAGCGATAACAGCATGTGCTACACCATAGAGCGCTGCGCTCGCAGCGGTAAGCGCCTGGTTGATTGGATCCGAAGAATCGAAGTCATTCGGATCGTAGGATCGACGATTCCAATAAACTCCGGTCCGTTTCGATTCCGCTTCGTAAACTTTCTTCATCCTCGCGCCTTCCCGGCCGCGTAGTTGTGCCATGGTCAGACTTGACACATCTTCGCCAGGAAACCGCATCGAGTACATGCGTCGCGCACAATTCAAACGCTTGCGCTGATGGGTGACTACCTCCGCTTGGATTTCTGCCATGCGGCTTGATTTCGCTGGCGGACGGCCGTGCGCGTAGTACCGCACACCGCGCTCCCCTACCCATATGGTGCTCACGCCGGCATCGCCAAGCAAAGCCATAGCCGCGTAAGTAATTTTTGTCCCAGGCCCTAAAAGAAGTGCGGCAATTTGGGTAGCTGGAAGGTGCGCGATCCCCCGTTGATCCAGGATCGTGAGCGAATTCCCATCACGGTTCACCACACAACGCTCAGCGTAAAGAAAACTGATGCGGTCCCCGACGCGTGCCAATGCCTGGCGTGCGAGAGGGACCTCACGTGGCATAGCCATTAAGAAACTGCCGCCAGCGTCATCAGGCCACAACCATAGCCACGAGCACGGCCAATGCCGTGAGTAAGTGTGGAGCGGAGTAGATGAGGCTCGGTGACCTCCAAGGTGCCACGATAGCGGGCCGTTACGATACGGATAGGACGTCGGTTCTCCCCTTTACGGAAATCGAGGGAGCGTCTTTCCACGATGGCTGTTTCGTCCTCTACCGACCAACGAGCACGTTCTTCCGCAGACACCGCATCGTTGGCGCGAGGAGCCAGCGCAAAACCCGCCTTTGCTGCCCGAGAGTAAAGCCACTCAAGCTGGTGCTCCACTGAAACATGGGCCTTAACTTTGCCGCGCTTTCCGTCGTTAGACTGAGAAAAGGTTGGGTTTGCTAGCAGTTCAAACCTCCATCGTTGCCCCTTCTGCAGTGAACTCAACAGGCGGGTGTAATCAAGGGACTGGGCGGGACGTGTGTCGTAGCCAGCCTGCTCTACGATTCCCGAAGCTGTCGGTTTCTCAGGGCCAACAATGTATAGGACATTCTCGTGTCTATTGCGATCAATCCGCCACAACAACCGAGCTTCATCGGTATCGATGTCCGGCGGAAAAGCTGCGCTAACTGCCGCATGCATAGCATGTGGGTTCGTCAGCAGCTTTCGCCCTTGACGCAGCTGTGGGTTGATCAAGATTTTAGTTAGCGTGGTCATGCGTTCATCACCGCTTCCATGAATGGGTCTGGTCGCAGCTGCGAGGCATCCAAGGGGTTATCCACCGTGGCGCTTTCGCGTTGAACTACTGTGCGCCACGAGTACTTACGGTGCCTCGGGTCGAAAGACACGGGAACGTCCTGCAACGACTCACCTACTTCACCTGGCTTCGCGTCGCGATAGATCGGCAGGGCGACCTTCTCCCCGCAGGTCTTCATGTACTCCTTTGTGGCATGCCACGTAGGGTGTGCTTGGAGCGCCTCAACCGCAGGCTTATCTACGATTCCCTGCACTACATTCGGCGGAGCCGGACATGACCGCCGTCCCAAGAAAATAGGGAACGCAGGTTTGTGTAGTGCTTCTACCAAGCCTTCGAGCAATTCACGGTCTTCAGCTTCGATCGCAGCAACAAAAGCAGCATCGGATAGGAAATAACGTGTAATCAACTTTGCAGATGCTTGAGGATTGCGCTGCCAATTCTGCGCGGTCTGGTAGTCGCGAAGCAAACTGCCGGACTGGTCAACTCGCACAGCGAACGTCAGACGTGCGAGATCCTCAATGTCGTCGGTCCGTCGGCGACCTTCTGCAGCGGCAAGCATGCCGAGCACTCCCGACTTCGATGGAATCTGAGATGTTGTTCGCGTTGTATAGCGCGATTCGTTGCCCCAAGACTGCAAGGGGGCTTTGAGTAGTAGTAATAAGCTCGATGTCATGAGATGACTCCCTTCACTAGGACTGGGAGGAATCCAACGCTGCGGTGAGACGTTCCGAAAGCTCGGGCAGAGTAACGGTCTCAGCAATGTCAGCGAACGGTGCTCGCGCTTCGCTTACGCCAACCACGAATGCAGCCAATGGCTTTAGCCCGTAGTTCTCCTCAAACTCCTTTTCTTCCTTTGCTAGAGCTTCGGCACCAGCGATGCGCAAATTCTTGTCATCGGTGGCTTGGACCGGCTCCTCGAACGCCGTCACAAGGCTGACCGGACGTGTATCCCGCACCGTGACATAGACCAGCTCGGGCAGCGTGTGGTTGGCAAAAGTGTTGATCTTGCCGGTCGGCATGGACTTGATGAAGGCGTCGACAAACTGAACCGCTGCCTGCTTCGCGTTCTCTTCGGAGTCAAGATTCTCCTTAAGGCCTGCTACATTCACGGTGGCAAACCGGTACAGGGTGGAGGACATCATTTGGACCGTGCCGATCATCCCAGCGCCTGTCTCTTCACCGTCTTCTGCCAGATCGTCGACAGCAGTGAAGTAATCGAACTCCGGAGCACTATCGTGAATGCCCAGCGCATGAGCGACCTGCACTGCGGCATCGACGTTAAAGGCAGCGTCATCAGCAATCATGCGACCAAACATCGCCATATCAACCGAGTGCTGAGTATCGAGAATTTCCTTCGCCTCAGCCTTTTTGATCTTCTCTCCGTCTGCAGCGACGATTGCCCGGACCGCGCGGTCAATCTGCTGCGGGCTCAAGAAAATGAGGTATTTGGTGCGCGGATAGCGGGCTTCCTTGAGGAGCTCTTCTTTATCCTCGACTTCGGACTTTTCTAGTTCCTTGATCCGCTTGTTATCAACTTCGGTCGAAATTCCTGCGACCTTGAAGAGGTCACTAACCTGCTTGATTGCGCGCTCGGCATCCCAGCCTTCGTGTTTCTCAACCAGCTTGGCGATCTTCTCCGGCAAGCGCTTCGAGCGGTCTCCCACAGACTCAGGATCAACATTCTTTTCAAAGTAGCTACGGATTGCGCGCTTCCAGGACTGGGAGGACACGCGCTGGCGCGGGACTCCACCAAAAATAGCGGACTTAGGTGCACCTGTATCGTCGCGGTTGATCAGGGATGGCGGCAGCGTTTGCAGTGCGTGGATATCAATGACAAGTGACATGGTGAACTTTCCTTTCAGTTCAAGAGTGTTGTTTAGGATTCAGAGGTTTTCGTGCTTTTAGTAAAAGCACCAGTGGCAAAATCACGACCCCATCTCAAAAGAACTCCCTGGCGACGATTCTGATCAGCTTGGGTAGAAGTACGAGCGTTGAGAGTTCTGAGGTCTTGTGCAAATTGTCCATAGTCAAAGCCAGTTTTTGCGCCGCGGAGCAGTGTGATGAGCGAGCGGATATGGATCAATCGGGAGGCTTCATCGCGTGCAACGAGCATGGCATCGAAGCGGGGTTTTGTGGACTGCGATTCGCTCTGTGCAAAGAAACGGCCGCATGCACGGGCAAAGCTTTGGCCTTCAACGTGGGCGTCAGTCGTCGCGCTTTGCATGTGTATACCAAACATGACGAGAGCATGAAATGCTGCAGACTCCGATGCTGAAGGAGCGTTTCCTCTGCCGAGTTCTTTCTCGCTGAGGGGCGGGTGAAGGCTTAGTAGAACTTCCTCCAGAGCTAGAGGCTGGTTGTTAAGGGGAGCGGAAGCATACTTGCGAAGGTTCGCAAGCGTTGCACGAGCTTGCGCGCTCTGCGCGTGGTTTGGTGAGCGCAAGATGGCGAACTGCAGGTCGTTTGCAGTCCGAGCTACTGCTGGGCGCAAGGTTGCCCCTGTCAACGTGCTCGGATTGTCAGTGGTAGTTGGAGTGTTAGTCATCGGAGTCATCCTCGTGTGGTTTTTCAGAGGCATCTGTGCCCGGGGTAATGCGAGAGACCGTCAATGGAAGGTCCTTGTCCAGCCTTCGATGCAGATGACGGTAAAGCGAGCCGGCTGAAACTATTCGTCCCTTGCCGCTGTCTCCGGCGTCGACTTCCCTGCCAACGATGGCCTTTGTTCCAGCACCACGAAGAAGTTCGCGAGCGTCACGAAGCACCTGCTCGCGGAGCTGTTTTTGCCAATCAATCTGCCCCGTTCCAGCGTTGTCAGAGTTCAAGCCTGCCATCCACGCCAGGAAGAGCGGCTCAAGGCGAGCATAGAACCGGTCTGCAGTACTGCTTCCGAATTCATAGTCACCGCCAGCGGCGACAAGCAGTTGACCGGCAAACCAGCCGAGGCTGATAGCTGCTTTTCCGGTTTTCTCAGCAGAGGTGCGAACTGCATTGCGCACCTTCCGGCCCGTATCATCAGCACGCAGAACGACGAGTGGCAAGCCAATCGTAGCGGTGAATGTCGAGGCTACAGACGATTCCTGTGGGCCATACTCCATCGACACTAAAGCAAGGTCGAGAAGGTTCTTGTCCAAGTACCCATCCGCTTCGAGTTCTGCCAGGTTGGATAGGTTCCGCGGCCGCTTTGGGGCTTTGTTTTTTCCATTATCGAATCCGGGGTCATCCTCCAACGCGATCAATGCATCGAGTGCTCGCCACATTGTCCGAGTCGGGTCATAGGGGCGGGCATAATATGCAGGTGTCCCCTTCTTCGACTGGTTCGGGCTGTAGCGGTAGGGAGTCATGGGATCGCCCATGACATTCTTTCCTGCATCTGGAATACGGTCACCGTTGGATACGAGTACTTGGACTGCACGGTCGCCTTCGAAAAAGAGACGGATACGCCGCGCCTGCCACGTAGCGAGATCGACCGCACCGTGCGGTACAGCACCTATGTCATCATTTGATCCTGGTCGCTGCGCTGCGGTGTCGGGTTCACGTTCCCAAACAGGAGTATCCGCGTGCACAGCTCCTCCCTCTTGGGAATCCAAGACCGCTGACGGCGGGGTATTGAGAATCAGAGTCTCAAGAATCCCACCTTCGCCTAGGACAATCGTGCCGCCAGTGCGTCCGGTCCACCCGGTTCCGATGGGGTATCCCTTGCCTCCTTTGACACGCGGATCCCCTTCCGCTCCTGACTTAATGCCTGAGAAATCAAACGCCTGAGTGTGAATGAGCCACCGGGCTGCCTCATCAAGGGCTAGCGATTCTCGCCCTTCAGCTGTGCGCATGGTGAAGAAATCGTCGGCGGCTTCCGGAACAATGAACGATACTGGTCGGGTTGCACCTGACTTCGTATGCAGGTCAGCGACTTGCATGAAGGGAGCACTCGGTGAAAGAAGATCAAACCGATCTTCAAAGCCTTCGAGGTAGTCAAGGACCACGTCATCGCGCTTCTCGTTTACAAGCTGGTCACGCAAATCATCGAACCATTCTGGCCAATCAAAATCTTCCCAATTATTGCCCGCGTAGCTTTCTACAAGTTCTAGAGCGTGCGCCCGCCAAAAAATGGCCAGCAGCACACGAAGCACCGCGTAGTCTTGGGTTGGCGAGTCGCCGACGACTTTATAGGCGTCACCTCGACCCGAAAAGATATCGCGGATGCTCAAACTTACAGGCTGGTTGGTACCATCCATGCACTTGATCCATGGCTCATCGAGAAGGTTAAACGTTAAGGTTTCAGTCATTCTTCTTTCGCCTCCTTTCTTTGTCTTGTTGTGGGTTGTTGATTGTCGTAGAGGGGCCTCTGAGAGGAGGTGCCCTCAGAGTACAAAGGTCGACGGACATTCACTTTCTCCCGTCGCTAAGAATTTCGATTCCCAGCTTGGAGGAATAGGTCACGGTAAAGCGGCCAAGTTGGGCGGTGTCAGATTCGTCCAGCGGCAACGCCAGTTGTCCCCTCAACAGGAAATGAGAACGCCATTGTGCCGGCGTAGCTTCTTCCAAAGTGCTGATAACCGCCTCGAAATCAGATTCCCACCTCGTCATACGTGTTGGGAGACGAACCGTGCTCGAAGCCAAATGGAACGCGACATCGTAGGACAACTCGGCTCCATCGAGTGCTTCTTCCTCTAGTCCCCACGGTTGATACCCGTACTCAGTACTCCTAATAGGAATGACTTCCACCGACGGTTCGGCGTCTCGGACTTGAGCAGCACCGCGTTCATCTCCCGATGTTGCGTCATCACTGATGAGTTGCGAAAACAGCGCATCATAGCTGGTTCGTCGCCGAGGGCTAGGCAGTCGAAAAGTCGACGATTTCGAGTGCGCGCTATCCTCATCAAACAGGTACTGCTCCCGAGCCTTCTCCCACGCCCCTTCCCACTCCACCGGTGGAGTGAAGTTCTTGTCATAGGCTGCTCGGACAAGTCCTTCAATGTCGTCGGGGCGTCGAAAGACTTCTGGAAGCGTCGCGTAGGTCGATAGAAGCAGGGTTTGGCCGTAGATAAACTCAGCTCCCGAATCAAACTCGGGAACTGTCTCGCGCTCGAGAATTCCTCGAATCATCACCCGTGGCTGTTGCAGCTTGTCCGGCCGATCAGTGGCTGGACGCGCATGGCGATGCAAACGTCCGATGCGCTGAATAATGAGATCCATCGGGGCGATATCCGTGACAAGAATATCAGCATCAAGTCGCCGAGACTTTGCTCGGCGACTTGGGTTGCGACCACTATTTTTCGCCACGGACGCCCATCTCCCCGGTGAGAATCAGGTCCGAGCTCCTCGCGCAGTGCATCTTCCTTCGCTACGCGCTCCCACGCAACGAAACCAGCATGGTGTAGCTGGACATCACTGCCATAAGCATCTTCCAACACTCGGTATGCCTCTTGTGCGCGGGCAATCGTATTGCAAATAATGAGCGCGCAGCCGCCTTTGTCGAGGTATTGCTCCGCAAATGTAACGAGCTTTTCCACATCATCGTCTAGGTACTCGATGCGCGCTTCTAAGTTCGTCGGCATTGGCGGCACCGAGTGAAACTCCACGGAATCCCGTGTTGCGAGTGTTAGCAGTGGATACCCAATAGGGTCCTCATCCGGCCAGGAAGCACAGGAGTATGCCTGCACCAGTGACCGTCGCTTGTCTGGCGGAAGCGTCGCTGACATGAGAATGACGCTGGCACCGTAGTAGCCGAGCCACTCGATGGTTCGTTGGAGGTAGTCACTGGTGTAAACATCAAAGGAGTGCACCTCATCGAAGATGATGACTTTTCCCGCCAGCCCCACGTGCCACAGCATGTGGAAGCGCTGCTGTAACGCCATCATCAGAACTTGGTCCACGGTGCCCACAACAAAATTGGACAGCAGCCCCAATCGACGTCCAGACATCCATTGGGACGCAATAACTCCGCCGCCTTCCCCAGAGTCTTTGCCGATTTGTGAGAATTTCAGCTGTCTGTACGGCTCCGAGAGCGCGTTTTTGGAGTGAGCAAGGTACATGCTCCTCACCGAGTCAATGCTGTTGTTCGAGGCCCATTCGATTGTGCGCTCCAACAACCCATTGGCTGTTGCCATTGTCGGCGCCGCGAAGAAGATCCCTTGTGCTCCGCTGCCAGCACCTAGGATCTCCGCGGTGGCCAGGGCCGCCTCAGTCTTTCCAACTCCAGTTTCGGCCTCAATAACAACAAGCATTGGTCCCTTCAACTGTTGCACTGCTTCTACGACAGCACGCTGCACCGGCCGAGCGCGGTACTCCTCTGGCCAGTCAAACGACCGCCTAAAGTGAGCGTCGATATCCTGCCAATCCCCTTTTTCAGGCTCCCAAGGCATCGTTACGTCGATGGCTGCAGTAGCTGCGTCAACTCGTTCCAGCTGCGTTCCACTCACGTACAGAGTGAACGCACTTTCATTGGAAGCCACCCAGTCCGCCATCACCACGAGCCCAGTAAGGATTTCCGCAGCGCCCTGATGCAGCTTTCTACCCCGACTGACGTTCTCAAGTACTGAATCAGCACCGCAAAGCTCCGTCATCGCGTCAAGTAGCTCTTTATGTACGTTCTTCCACGGCTCGGGATAATCCTCAATAAGGGCGCGCACCTGTGTAGAAGGCTTATTCGCAATGCCGTGATGGGCGTTAACCACTGCCGCCAATGCGTTAGCTTTTGGGAGGCGAACACCTCGCGCGCATAACCATTGCGAGAGGATTTCACCCGATACAACGCCATGCGGAAGCTTGTCGAAGTTTGCCTCATCAACACTGAGCTCGATATTTAAACCTGCATCTGAGACAGCATGAACGAGATGCACTTTATCACTTTCCAGGAGTAGGCGCTGGAACGTGCGTATTGCTTTTCCCACATCGTGGACTCCCGCAAGCCACACATATAGCGCCTCAACCCCAGACTCATCGACCCCCAGCTCTTCTGAAAGATAGCGCTTCACAGAAGCAGCCAACCAGGAGTTATACAAGAAAGAGGCGGCGCATGCCGAGTCCACCATATGCTGCGGCAGCGTCAAGAAATCTGTGCCATCACCGGATTTCGCCCACAAACTTTGAGCTTGCGGACTACGCTCGCGCGCCCAGCCATCTGCCCTACGGCAAAAATCACGTGTCCGGTCTGGAATCAAACTCGCGGTTGCCCACTGCCCAGTGCTTTTTTCATACTTTCACCCTTCAAGAGAAGCAGATAACAATCAGCATACCAGAGCTCTAACATTGACAAGTTATAACTTCTCGGAAGATTGTGAATTGTTAATGCACATGTAGGCTTCATAGCGGAGCTTTTACCTTCCCTGCGCTGCTGGGATGAGCCCTTGTCGATGTTTAACACCATCTCTTCCCCGCGTCAGCGGGGCTTTCTTTTATCTGGAACACCCAATCCCCAGACGCTGGGCCCACGCATCGTCTACGTTGTCATCATGGCCTCTCCCCTTGACTTCAAGCGCTTGGAGCTTGACTCCAACACGCCCATCGGCCCCATCTTCCCCGCCAATGAGCGATGTGGAATCTACGTCATCGAGTTCGACGATGGCACCAAGTACGTGGGCCAATCCATCGACGTCGTCAAGCGGTTCAGAGACCACACGCATGGCTCCAATCATCATGAATCCTGGGGCGATGTTGTAGCACTATCATTTGCGCCCGCACCCCCTTTGGAGCTGGATATCCTTGAAAAGCAAATAATCCAGAGCCAACTCGCTGCCGGAGTCTTACTCAGAAATCGGAGCGGAGTACTGGCCTCCGAAGGCCCCAGCCCGCTGGATTTAGTCGTAACCGTCACCGAACAAAAGCACTGGGTTCTTGGGGATTGGGAACCCTCACCGTCTGACCGCGCAAGTTTTGTCCGAGCCGCCGAACAATCGGGGCCAACAAAGCTGGAAAAGAACGCAACTCCCGAGGTCGCCCAAGCAGTAACCAAGGACATCGCCTTCGCCCTCGAGCACATCATCCCTATTTCGCCAGAAACAGAGAAAACGTACTGGACGTTGTCGGACTATCCTTCGACCGCAGGGGGCCGCTACGCCACTCTCAACACAGGGATACTCGAGTTTCTCGTGTTTCCACGAAACAATATTCTCGATCACATCCCGGATTTAGAACCAGCATTCCGCGACAGCTTTGCCCTGGGCACAGGATTCTTCAACCTGCTCCCCAGTGAAGACATCGATTGGGACGCAGAACCTGACGCCATCTGGATCAGCAACTCGCCCTGTCATTTAGTCATGCGCCATGAATACGAAGTGACCTCGACCGAAGCGTTCTACTACCCCATCGGCCAGCTCGAGGAAACCTTCAACGCCCTAGCACCAGAAGTAATCTCTGATGCTCGCAAATTCGCGGTCACCTTGATGCGCAACCGCCCGTCCAACCTCTTCCGCCGCTGGCACAGCTCGGCGCTGGCGGGCCGTGCCTACGAGAAAATCGTGAACGGTTAAGCCTTCACCTCCGGCGTCGCATAGGGGCTGCGGGAGGAGTCCACCACCTGGCCCGCGTGTGCGGAGTGGGCGGTGGCGGTTTGGTCGAAGACTAAGGCCGCGGGTTTGACGCGCACGTCGGGCTTTTCACCCTTGTTGACCATGACGTACTGCCCCATCATTCCCTCGTCCTCATGCAGCAGCATGTGGCAGTGGTACATGTACGGGATGGTCTTATCCGGGAAGTGACCAAACTCCACCAGCAGGCGTGCGGTGACCTTCGGCGGAAGGTTGACAATGTCTTTCCAGCCGGAGTTGAACACATCCATCTTCTCGTCGCCGTCCCACTCCAGAACCTTGAAGCGGGCGTTGTGGATGTGGAAGTTGTGGGGCCAGTCAGAGTTCTCATTGGTCACGGTCCAGATTTCCGGGGCGTCGTGCTCGATGACGGTATCCACACGTGCCATGTCCATCTGCTCACCGTTGATCATGAAGGTGTTGAGCACGAACTCGCGCTCTTCAAGCCCCTCCGTGGACGGGGTCTCCGCCGCGGCGGGGTCAAGGGTTGCCGGCAGGGCGGGTGGTTCCGAGGCGTTCTCCGCCGGCCCGGAAATAGTGAGCAGATCGAAGGAATCCTGGAAGCCAAAGTCGGCCGCATCCTTGTCTTTGGGCACCCCAAAGTTATCCTTACGCGGCACCGAGCGCAGCTGGACCTCCTTGCCGGGCTCCAAGTCCACGATGATTTCGGCGCGCTCGCCGGGGCCGAGGAAGAGGGAGTCGACTTCCACGGGGGCGTCGAGAAGCCCCGTGTCCGTGGCGATGACATGGAAGGGACCGTTGCTGAGATCCAGTGTGTAAAAGCGCATGGAGGCGCCGTTGAGCAGGCGCAGGCGGACCCGGCGCGTGGTGGCGTCGAAGCGCGCATTGGTGATGCCGTTGACCAGAGGCGTGGTGCCCAGAAGGCCCAGAGTGTTATCGCTCTTTTCATCAATCTGGCCGTCATCGGTGAACTTGGCATCCATGATGACTACCGGGATGTCGTCCACGCCGTAGTCCTGTGGCAGGTCCAGATCATC
Source organism: Corynebacterium sp. HMSC056F09 (assembly GCF_001815785.1). Taxonomy (NCBI): domain Bacteria; kingdom Bacillati; phylum Actinomycetota; class Actinomycetes; order Mycobacteriales; family Corynebacteriaceae; genus Corynebacterium; species Corynebacterium sp. HMSC056F09. Next base: position 140,026 of record NZ_KV821945.1, on the reverse strand, counting down.
GGACACGTCATCATCGATGAGGAACATACCCGCCAACCCGCGGTAGGCATGCGTGGCCGTGGCCATGTGCGGGTGCGGGTGGTACCACAGCGTGGCCGCGGGCTGGATGATCTCCCACTCGGGCTTCCAGGTCTTGCCCACCTCAATCGGCGAGTGCGGGCCGCCATCCGAATAGGCCGGAAGCTTCATGCCGTGCCAGTGCACCGTGGTCATCTCTATGAGGTCGTTGGCGATCTCCGCGCGGACTTTCTCGCCCCGCCGAGCCCGCAGAGTGGGGCCCAAGAAGGCGCCGTTGAAGCCCCACGTCCGCGTGCGGTCGTTGCCGGGGAGGATCTCCGAGTAGCCGTCCTGGGCGGTGAGTTTGAATACGCGCGTGCCGTCGACGACCTCCCCTTCCTCCACGGGCGGGATGGGCAGGGCACGCGGCTCGCCGTCGTAGCCCAGCGGCTCCGGTTGATTCTTCGACCCCGAAGTGGAGCAGGCGCTCAACCCCATCACGGCGGCACCGGCAACAGTCAGCACGGAACCCTGGACAAAAATACGGCGGGATACTGTAGGGCGAGCGGAGATAGACATGCCTCCCAGGATAGAGATCAGGTGAACCTTAGACCCCGGATTGGAGCGAGCCGGGCTTAAGATCACAGTCATGGCTTCGCGTTCAGCATCTCCCCACGGCTCCTCACCGTCCGAAGAGTCCGCCAATGCCCGCCGCTTCGTCTGGTCGAATGGCCTGCAGGGAGTGGGCGATCAATTGCTCTCCGGAAAGACGGTCCTACCCTGGCTGTTTAGCGTGGCCGGGGTGCCGGGCTTCTTCACGGGCCTACTGGTCCCCTTGCGCGAGTCCGGCTCCATGCTCCCGCAGGCGGCGCTGACCCCGTGGGTGGTGTCCCATCCAGCACGCAAACGCCTGTGGGTGCTGGGCTCGGTGGGCCAGGGTCTGTGCGCGGCGATCATCGCGGCGGCTGCGGTGCTTGTCGACGGCCCCCTCCTCGGCCTCATCGTCTGCCTCGCCCTGGCAGCTCTCGCCGTGCTGCGCGCGCTGTGTTCGCTGACCGGCAAAGACGTGCAGGGCCGCACCATCTCCAAGGGCCACCGCGGAGTAGTGACCGGCCGGGCCACGCAGCTCGGCGGCGCGGTCACCTTGATTACCGGTGGCATCCTCGCCGTGCTGGGCGAGCTCCCGCGCTGGGGTTTGGCGGCGTTGCTGGCCATCGGTGCGGCCACGTGGTTCTTGGCGGCAGCAGTCTTCCGCACCATCGAGGAGCCGGTGCCGGATGACGCCGGTCAGAAAGGCCTGAACCGCAGCTGGTGGACGGACACCTGGAAGCTATACACCCAGGATTCCCGCTTCCGCAGCTTCGTCAACGTTCGTGCCCTGCTTTTGGTGTCTGCCCTGTCCACCTCCTTTATCGTGGTGCTTTCGCAGAGCATCGGTTCGCAGGCTTTGAGCGGGCTCGGCGGCTTCGTCTTGGCCTCGGGCTTGGCCAGCCTCGTGGGTGGCCGTGTATCCGGCGTGCTCTCGGATAAGTCCTCCCGCTTGGTCATGTCCTGGGGTGCGGGTGCCGCAGCGATCATCCTGCTGGGCATCGTCGCGTGTGCCGCGTGGGCGCCGGCAGCGGTAAGCATGTGGGCATTGCCTCTCGGTTTCTTCCTGGTCAACCTGGCGCACACTGCCATTCGCGTGGCGCGCAAGACCTATGTGGTGGACATGGCTGGCGAAGACAAGCGCACCCGCTACGTCGGGGCTGCAAACACCATGATGGGTGTCATTCTCCTCGTGATTGGCGGCATCTCCGCCGTGATCGCGCTGGCTGGTCCCTCGGCAGCCATTCTGTTCTTGGCCTGCATCGGTCTGCTCGGCGCCTGGCGTGCCCGGGCACTTCCGGAGGTCTCACGCGAAAAATAGAACGCAGGCGTTATGATGAAAAAAGTAAGTCCTGACATCCCCAATCACAGGAGAAGCACACACTCGTGGCTGAAGTAACGAACTGCGCCGCCATCGTCCTTGCCGCAGGCGCAGGTACCCGCATGAAATCCTCAACCCAAAAGACGTTGCATGAGATTGGCGGGAGGTCACTTCTCGGCCACGCCCTCCACGCAGCCGCTGGCTTGAACCCGGAGCACCTCGTGGTCGTCGTGGGCCACCAGCGCGACCAGGTCTCCCCTGCCGTCGATGCCATCTCCGAGGAGCTGGACTGCGAGGTCTCCCAGGCCGTCCAGGAAGAGCAGAACGGTACCGGTCACGCCGTCCAGTGCGGCCTGAGTGCGTTGCCTGACTTCGACGGCACCGTCATCGTGACCAACGGTGACGTTCCGCTTCTGCGCCCGGAGACACTGCGCCAGCTGCACGAGACCCACACCGGCCAAGGCAACGCCGTGACCGTGCTGTCCATGACCCTGGAGGATCCCACCGGTTACGGCCGCGTGCTGCGCGCCGAGGATGGATCGGTCACCGCCATCGTGGAGCAAAAGGATGCCTCCGAGGAGCAGCGCGCGGTGCGCGAGGTCAACTCCGGCGTTTTTGCTTTCGATGGAGCCGTGCTTCGCGACGCCTTGACGAAGCTCAACTCCGACAACGCCCAGGGCGAGCTTTACATCACCGATGTGCTGGAGATCGCCCGCGAGGGAGGCCACCGCGTCGGCGCGCACGTTGCTGTCGATCCGGAGGAGCTCTCCGGTGTGAATGACCGCGTGCAGTTGGCCGCGGCCGGTCGCATTCTCAACCGCCGTGTGGTCGAGGAAGCCATGCGCGGCGGCGCCACCATCGTCGATCCCGATACCACTTGGATCGGCGTCAACGTGACCATTGGCCAGGACGTTGTCATTCACCCCAATACCCAGCTGTGGGGTGCGACAACCATCGCCGATGGTGCTGAGGTGGGCCCCGACACCACCCTGACCAATATGCAGGTGGGCGCTGGCGCCAGCGTGGTGCGCACACACGGCTTCGACTCCGTCATCGGCACCAACGCTCAGGTGGGCCCGTTTACCTACATCCGCCCGGGCGTCATCGTGGGTGAAGAGGGCAAGCTGGGCGGCTTCGTCGAGGCGAAGAAGGCGCAGATTGGCCGCGGCACCAAGGTGCCGCACCTGACCTACATCGGCGATGCCACCGTGGGTGATTACTCGAATATCGGTGCCTCTTCCGTCTTCGTCAACTACGACGGCGTCAACAAGCACCACACCACCATCGGCAGCCACGTGCGCACCGGATCGGACACCATGTTCATCGCCCCCGTCACCGTCGGTGATGGCGCCTACTCCGGTGCGGGTACAGTAATTAAGGACGACGTTCCCCCGGGAGCGCTCGCGGTCTCCGGCGGCAAGCAGCGCAACATCGAAGGTTGGGTGCAAAAGAAGCGTCCGGGCACGCCGGCAGCGGAAGCCGCCGACAAGGCACAGGACGCCCAGGCTGACGATCAGACCACTAACTAACGACAAGTAAAGGGATATCTACTGATGACTGGCAAGGTTACCGGCAGCAGCAAGAACATGATGCTCTTCACCGGGCGCGCTCACCCGGCGTTGGCTGAGGCTGTGGCCAAGGAGCTCAAGACCGATCTGGTTCCGACCACCGCCCGCGATTTCGCCAACGGTGAGATCTTCATTCGCTTCGAGGAGTCCGTCCGTGGTGCTGACTGCTTCGTGATGCAGTCCCACACCCAGCCGCTCAACAAGTGGCTGGTAGAGCAGCTCATCATGATTGATGCGCTCAAGCGCGGCTCTGCTAAGCGCATCACCGCCATCCTGCCCTTCTCCCCGTACGCGCGCCAGGACAAGAAGCACCTCGGCCGCGAGCCTATCTCCGCCCGCCTAGTGGCGGACCTGCTCGCCGCTGCCGGTGCCGACCGCATCGTGTCCGTGGATCTGCACACCGACCAGATTCAGGGCTTCTTCGATGGCCCGGTCGACCACATGCACGCCATGCCGATCCTGACCGACTACATCAAGTCCAAGTACCCGATGGACAACTTGGCCGTGGTCTCCCCCGATGCCGGCCGCGTGAAGGTGGCAGAGAAGTGGGCACACGAGTTGGGCGATGCCCCACTCTCCTTCGTCCACAAGACCCGCTCTAACACCGAAGCCAACAAGACGGTGTCCAACCGCGTCGTCGGTGACGTCGAGGGCAAGGACTGCATCCTGCTCGATGACATGATTGACACCGGTGGCACCATCGCGGGCGCGGTCCGCGTACTGGAGGAGGCCGGCGCCAAGTCCGTGGTTATTGCCTGTACCCACGGTGTCTTCTCCGACCCGGCTCGCGAGCGCCTGTCCGAGTGCGGCGCTGTCGAGGTCATCACCACCGATACCCTGCCGCAGTCCACCGAGGGCTGGGACAACCTCACTGTGCTGTCCATCGCCCCGCTGCTGGCTCGCACCATCCACGAGATTTTCGAGAACGGTTCTGTGACCACGCTGTTTGAGACTCACTAGATTTGGTTCTGCGACGACGCTGCTGCTAAAATCTTGTGCGTCTCGGCGAGGGAGAAATCCGTTATCGACGCGATAGCACAAGTTAAGCAGTGAATCTTGTATTAAGCCTGCGATGACTCGTCCAAGACGTCCATCGGCAGGCTTTTGTCGTATCTACACGGTTCTTCATGAGCCCTTGCCGCACAACGATACTTTAAGGAGATTTACTTATGGCTTCTGAGCGCCCCGTATTGAAGGCTGAAGTCCGTTCTGAGTTTGGCAAGGGCTTCGCTCGCCGTCTGCGCGCTGCAGGCAAGATCCCGGGCGTTGTCTACGGCCACGCCGTCGACGTTCTGCACTTCGCCGTTGACCGCCTGGAAATGACCGCACTGGTCCGTAACCACGGCGTCAACGCCGTGTTCGAGCTGGAGCTCGAGGGCGAGCAGCACCTGGTCATGGTCAAGCACGTCGACCAGAACGTCCTGACCTTCAACATCGACCACATCGACCTGCTCTCCATTAAGCGTGGCGAGAAGGTTGAGGTCGAGGTTCCGGTTGTCCTCGAGGGCGAGCCGGCTCCGGGCCTCATGTCCATCCAGGATGCCGACGTCCTCCTGGTCGAGGCAGACGTGCTCAACATTCCGGAGGAGATCGCCGTGTCCATCGAGGGTCTCGAGGATGGCACCGTGGTCACCGCTGGCGACATCACCCTGCCGGAGGGCACCACCCTCGTGGCCGAGGAAGACACCGTCATCGTCTCCATCTCCGAGCCGCAGGTTGATGAGGAGCTCGAGGCTGCCGCTGAGGCTGCCGAGGACGGCGGCGCTGAGGCTGGCGCCGAGTCCGCAGACGAGGGCGCCGCCGAGGAGAAGGCCGACGAGGAGTAAAACTCCCCTCTCCTTATCACTCCTCATTCTCTAGCGCACCGCTGCCTGCATTCTTTCTCACTCCCTCCCCTACATACCGAGGGGGTGAGCGTGCAGGTGGCGGTGCGCTCTTGTGTCTTCACCCCAGCGGCTTAGAATGGCTGCGTGACTTCTTCTCCTTTTCTCGTCGTTGGCCTAGGAAACCCCGGGCCGAAGTACGCCGGAACTCGCCACAACATCGGCTTTGACGTGGCTGATGAACTAGCCCACGAGCTATTCGCTTCCTTTTCCGTTCACAAAAAGACAAACACGGATGTCGCCGAAGCGCGACGTGGCGATACCAAAGTGATCGTCGCCAAGCCGCGCTGCTTCATGAACTTGTCCGGCGGTCCCATCAAGGCACTCGCCCAATACTTCAATGTTCCTCATGATCACATCATCGTGATCCACGATGAATTGGAGCTCGACTTCGCCACCATCAAGCGACGCCTCGGCGGCGGGGACCACGGCCATAACGGCCTGCGCTCCACCACGAAGTCCCTGGGCACCAAGGATTATCAGCGGCTTTCAGTAGGCATCGGCCGCCCGCCCGGCCGTATGGATCCGGCCGCATTCGTGCTCAAGCCGTGGACTAAGCAGGAGGCCCACGAGATTCCCATCATCTGTGCCGATGCCGTCGATGAGATTCTTCGCGCGTTAGACTAGCCGCCATGAAGCTCGCTACTCTCCGCACCAGTTTTGGTACTTGCGCTATCCGCATCGACGGCCCCAACGTGGGCACCGAGCTGGATTATGAGGACGTCGGAGAATTGCTCGCCAGCCCCGATTGGAGCAAGGCCGCGCAGCTGTCCGGCGAGCCTGTGGTTTTCAACGATGCCGACCTAGCCCCCGTCATCCCCCACCCCGGCAAGATTATCTGCGTTGGCGTCAACTACGCCAAGCATGCCCGGGAGATGGGGCGCGAGCTTCCCACACAGCCCACGCTCTTCATCAAGTTTCCGGAGGCCCTGACCGGGCCCTTCGACGACGTTTATGTCCCGGCCTATGCCACGAAGAAGCTGGACTACGAAGGAGAGCTCGCCGTGGTCATGGGACGCCGCGCGCACCGGGTGAGCACGAAAGATGCACTAGATTACGTGGCCGGCTATGCCATCATGAACGACTACACCCTGCGGGATTATCAGCGCGCCACCACGCAGTTCCACGCCGGCAAATCCTTCTACCGCACCGCCGGCTTCGGGCCGTGGTTGACCACGGCTGATGAATGGGCCCCGGGCAAGGCCGCGCGGCTTATGACGACCGTCGACGGCGACGTGCGCCAAGACGACAACACCGATGACCTCATCTTCTCCGTGGCCGAACTCATCGCCTTCTGCTCCTCCCTCTACCCTCTCAATCCGGGCGATGTCATTGCCACCGGCACTCCGGAAGGTGTGGGCTTCGCGCGTGGCGAGGAGGCGCTGCTGGGCGACGGCTCCCGCACCCGCATTAGCATCGAAGGGCTAGGGGCAATTGAGAACACCACGCGCTTCGGTGAGCCCCCTGCTGCCGGTGGCTGCGGCGAAGGCTGCACCTGTCACGGCCGTTAACATTCAGCCATATCCAGGCTCTTCAGCGAGCACGCTCTGATTTCGATACGGTGGGGCACCACATTCCCCCTGATTGACTGAGGAGGATGAGCCTCGATGACTCTTCATTCCCGTTTCACCGCCGCCGGCATCGCACTCTGCGCCAGCACCGCGCTGGTGGGGTGCTCGTCGGATAAGGAGGCCGAGCCCGCCCCGACGCCGACTCCCGCGCCGGTGGAAACCGTGACGGAAACGGCCACAGCGACGGGCACGGATGCTGGCGACGATGACCGTGATGACGACGACGCTCAGCAGCCTGCCGGCACGGCTGGTGCCGGGGCCACCGGCAACGCAGAGGGCTCCGGCATGCTCAGCGGCGATGAAGCTTTTGAGAAAGCCTTAGCCCACGCCGGCGTTGATGCCCAGGCCGTCACAGAAAAGGAAGTCGACTACGACGATGGTGACGATGGCAAGGGCCCGCACTGGGAGATTGAATTCAAGGCCAACGGCCAGGAACACGAGCTCGATGTCGACGCCGCCAGCGGCGCGGTGACGCAACACGAGGTTGACTGATCGCCAGTCTGATCCCCAGCTCCATCCCACGCACATCTCTAACCCCTGCGGTTAGGCATTTCCCCAGCTAAGAGGTAAATTTAAAGGTATGAGTTCACAGTCTAAGAAGTCTGCCACCAAGCCGCCGAAGCTAGACAAGCAAGCCTATGAGGACGAGCTCAAGCGCCTCCAAGCAGAGCTCGTCGAGATGCAGCAGTGGGTCGTTGAGACCGGCGCCCGCGTGGTCATTATCATGGAAGGCCGCGACGCCGCCGGCAAGGGTTCCGCCATCAAGCGCATTACGCAGTACCTTAATCCGCGTACCTGCCGCATCGAAGCTCTGCCCAAGCCGACTGACCGCGAGGCGGGCCAGTGGTACTTCCAGCGCTACATTGAGAAGCTGCCCACCGCCGGTGAGATCGTCATCTTCGACCGCTCCTGGTACAACCGCGCCGGCGTGGAGCGAGTCATGGGCTTTTGCTCCCAGCAGGAGTACGTGCGCTTCCTTCACCAGGCGCCGATGCTGGAACACATGCTCATCGAAGACGGCATTATCCTTCTCAAGTACTGGTTCTCTGTGTCTGATGAGGAACAGCTCGCACGCTTTAAGTCCCGCCGCAATGATCCACTGCGCCGCTGGAAGCTCTCCCCCATGGACCTGCAGTCCATCACCCGCTGGGAGGACTACTCGCGTGCCAAAGACGAGATGTTCGTCCACACGGATACCCCGTCCGCCCCGTGGTACACGGTGGAGTCTGAGGATAAGAAGCGTTCACGCATCAACGTGATAAACCACATCCTCAAGACCGTTCCCTATCAGCACGTGGAGCAGGATGTACCTGAGATCCCGAGCCGCCCCGAGCTCGAAGCCGAGTACGTCCGCCCGCCGCGCAACGATTTTGCCTACGTCCCGGATGTCGCGGCTGACTTGGAGCGTGCCAAGGTCAACGGCGACGGCAAGAAGCAGGGCAAGAAAAAGAAGGACAAAAAGAAGAAGTAGTACTTTCGACATGTACTACCATGGCCGACTATGAGCTCTTCCCGCACCGCGCGTACCTTTCTGTCCTCGGTGCATTTGGGGGACGCGCTACTCGCAGGAGTCGCGGGGCTCGTAGCGGCCTTTTATTGTGCCTTGGCATTTTCCTCCCCCGGAACGGTGGAAGTTTTCGAGGCTCTCTTGTCGCTACTGTTCATACCGCTTTTCTTAGTCTGGCGCTCGAAGCCTGTCGTGAGCGCAACAGGATTCCTAGTTCTGCTCCTGGCCTGGGCTGTCATATGGATGAACCAGCTCCCCACCAATAGCGGCCTCACCCCATGGGCGTTGACCGCCCCCATGGCCGTGTACACCACCTCGCGGTACATCACCCAGAGGCTGATTCCGCGGGTGGTTCTGTTCATCACCGTGATCGGTACCTTTATCTCCCCCTTCATGTGGCGCATCGACACTGAGACCTACCTTCTGCGCTATGAGGTCGACACACCCTTCCTTGCCATGGTGGTGGCTCACTGGGCGGTGCTGGGAAGCACGTATTTCATCGCTGCCCGGTATTTTGACCGTGATCGCCAACGGGAGATACTAGCGCGCGAGCGCTTCCACCAAGCACAAGAAGAAGAACGCCTCCTCATTGCACGGGAACTTCACGATGTCCTTGCCCATTCCCTCACCCTGATTAAGGTTCAGGCTAATGCAGGCATCATTGCAGCGACTGCGGACTCCGGCGCGGCTGAAGAAGCACTTCTTTCGATCCGCGATAATGCGGATACCGCCCTGCGCGAGGTTCGCGGAATCGTCGCTGCCTTGCGCTCACCCCGACCCACGGCTCTGGAGCCTGCTCAACAACTTGAGCACATCGAAGGAATCCTCGAAGGCTTCCGCGCTGCTGGGCTGAAAGTCGACGCAAACCTCCCAGCTGAATACGCCGTGCCGTCGTTGGTGCAGATGGCATTGGTGCGCATTACCACGGAGGGCTTGACGAATGCTCTGCGCCATCAGGGCGTCGGCACGCATGTCGTGGTTGAGCTTGTACTTGATGACGCCGCCGCGCTCACCCTCACCTCCACCAATCCTCATCCCACGCCAAGCAACGTCGCGGGCAGCGGCGTGGGCTTAGTCGGAGTGGCGGAACGAGCTCGTTCGCTTGGCGGTCGCCTCGACTATTCCGGCAATGCTCATTCCTTTTCCTTGCACGCACAGATACCGATGAAGGAGACCAAGGATGCCACACAGCAGATCTAGAATCCGCGTCTTATTGGCCGATGATCAAGCAATGCTGCTCTCAGCGTTGTCTACCATCCTCACTGCGCAAGAAGACATCGAGGTCGCGGCAACCGCTGCCACTGGGGCGGACGCCGTGACAGCAGCACTAAGCCACCACATTGATGTGGCTATCCTCGACATTCGCATGCCCGGCATGGACGGCATCGGAGCGGCTCAAGCCATACTCGAGCGCAAGCCCGAGTGCCGCATCATCATGCTCACCACATTCAATGATGAAGAACTCGTGGCGCGGTCCATCTCCGCTGGCGCCCACGGCTTCCTGCTGAAGGATGCCGACCCAGAGGTTCTTGTGACCGCCGTTCGCAACGTGGCGCAAGGAGAATCGGTGCTGGCCGCCGGGGTAACCGGCCCAGTGCTGGAGGCTTATCGCTCGGCGCTGACGCGCGAAAACCTCAGCGCCCAGGAACGCCAAGGACTCAGTCTTGTAACACGCCGCGAGATGGAAGTGCTTTCGCTCATCGCGCGTGGTGCTACAAATGCGGAGATAGCCGCCGACATGGTCATCGCAGAAACCACGGTGAAAACTCACGTCTCCGCGCTCATGTCTAAACTCGCCGCACGTGACCGAGTGGCCCTCGTTCTCTTAGCGCAGCGTGCTGGGGTTGCCTAAGCTCCTACCACGGTAGGAGGTCTGCTCGCTGAAGACCATCATGCAGGCGGATTCCTTTATGATGAGCCCCGGCGATACTGCATTTTATGAATTGCGATATCTCTTTTGAGCACATCTCGAAGTCTTTTGGTCGGCAACGAGTCCTCGATGATGTTTCCTTCCGCATCTCCCCGGGCCGCGTGCATGCGCTCCTCGGGCGCAACGGGGCAGGAAAATCGACGCTCTTTTCCATCCTCTTAGGTCTCCTGCCGCCTGACTCAGGCTCCATCAACGTGGCGGGCCAACCTTGGAACCGCAATGTGCTTCGCCGCATTGGTGCCTCAGTGAACGGGCCAGCCTTTTATGGCCATCTTTCTGCCTCGGCGAATCTTCGCGTTCACGCTCGACTTCTGGGCCTTCCTGATTCCGAGATTGACCGGGTTCTCTCCATCGCTGGGCTCAACGGCGTTGGCTCCAAGAAGGCGAAATCCTTTTCCACTGGTATGAAGGCCCGCCTGGCGTTAGCGCAAGCTCTCCTCGGCGATCCAGAGGTACTTGTTCTTGATGAGCCCCAGAATGGCCTCGATCCCCAAGGCATCAAGGAATTGCGAGAGCTACTACAACAACTAGCCGCGGCTGGGCACACCGTTATCGTCAGCTCCCACCAACTTGGAGAGGTCCTGCACCTTGCCCATGACATCACCGTCTTGGCCGAGGGCACGATTCGCTATTCCGGTTCCCTGCACGAGCTAGCTCCACGTGGTCAGTTGGAGGAGGAATTCTTCCGACTTACCTCACCTGGCCACCCCTCCCAAGCGCCTACCAACCGGGGAGGAGAGTCACGTGCCTAAGCACACTACTGATCCTCGCCCGAGTTACCTTTCAGCAGAACTACTGCGCAGCCGTGGAAGCACCTTACAGTGGTTGCCTTTACTTGCTCTACCGCTGGTCATCATGACGGTGATCTTTTCATCTATGGCATCGGTGCACAGTGATGCCACAGGCGTCTTGGCTTGGCAATCCTTATTTGTTACCGGCATGTACGCCCCACTTGTTGCGCTATTCGCTGCGGTCCCAGAACACCGTGAGGCCGTTACCCGCAGCGGCGGGACGCAGTGGAGAAACCTCAACCCGCGTCGGGAGAACGCTGTCCGGCTTCTCGGCGTCATTGCCAGCATTGCGCTCTTCCACATGCTGAACTTTGGTGGTTCCTGGCTCGCTGTCGCCATCCAGGGGCGCGAGAACCACGAGCTTATCCTCGTCGCCGGGCTTTATTCTTTCCTTGGTGCACTTGGCATTGCCGGGCTTTCCGCTGCCTGTGCCCGCCGACTGGGCTTCGCCTTTACACTGGTTGCTGCGGCCTTGTGGCAAATGCTCAGCATCCTTCCGAGCACTGTTGAATCAGGCAAGTGGTGGGCCTTTCCCCCAGCATGGCCGCAACGACTGCTTTTACGCGCATTGCGTATTCACCAGAACTCGGTGCCTCTTGAACCACACGACCCACTTCTAAGCAGCAGTCCACTACCGGCTTTCATATTGTGCGTCATCCTCGCCGTGCTCGGAGCATTAGCCGCGGTCTACACACCGCGACGATACCAGCCAATGTTCTCGCTGCGACACCGTTTCACGCGTTCTACAAAAGCCCAGGCTGACGCCGACGTGGCTGATACCACCGTGGAAAAAGCCCAAGTATGGCAGCCTACGAACCACCCACGTGCGGCGGCACAGTCCTCGCTGTGGTCTACGCTGCTAGGACTCCACCGTGCAGCTTTTAGCCCAGCGGTGTTCTCTTGCCTGATGCTCAGCATTCTGGCGCTAGGCTTTGTCGCCCTGCTCTATCCCGCTAACTACGTCGAAGGTTTCTTTTACTTCTTTCTGCTGCCGGTCGGCGCAGGTATTTTGCCTGTCCTCGTATGGCCGCGCATGTCAGATTCGTGGCCGCTGGTGTATATGGAAACACGGTTCGGCACATCCGGAATCCTCATGTGGTTTTTGTCCGTCATCGTGGCGGTTTGCGCTGCCGCATACCTGACCAGTGCACTCGCAGGTGGCGATATCGCTGCCCAGCTTCTGGCTTTCCCCCTGGCGGTTGGGGTGGGCTTTGTCATCGCGGCCGTATCACTCATACTGGTGATTCGCCTCGGCATCGTGAGTGCTATCGCCCTCACAATCGTAGGGACGATCGTCTCCATCACGTTAGGCGGCGATGTCTTGGCAGAAACCGGCCTATGGATCCTTGCCTTCCCCGCCTGGCCTTTGGTTGCGTACTCACCTTTGCGCTATGCCGTCGCTGTGATGTTGGCCGCAGTGCTCGGTGTGGCTGCAACATTGCGCGCACGGCATTTACTCCATACTCGAGCGCTATCTTCCCGCTAAACCGACCAATCTGACGAAAGTCGCCCGGATTTTTCAATCTCAGCCCCTACTTTTGGCAAATCGGGCAGTTGCGTGTTTGAAACATCCTGGCAAAGCTAGGTCGCAAACCAGAGCAGGCCCTCAAAACAGCAACACCGCCCGCGCCATGCAGCGCGGGCGGTGTTCTTGTTCTAGCTCTTAGAGTTCAGAAACATCGACGCGCTTCGGGTATACCACCGGGCGAGCACCGGCGATTTCCTCAACGATGCGGATGACCTGGTTGGAGTAGCCGAACTCGTTGTCGTACCACACGTAGAGCACGAGGTGCTTGCCGGAGGAGATGGTGGCGAGGCCATCGACCACACCAGCGTGGGTAGAGCCCACGAAGTCAGAGGACACAACCTCCGGGGAAGCGATGTAGGAGATCTGCTGGCGCAGGTCGGAGTGCAGGGACACGTTGCGCAGGAAGTCATTGACCTCGTCGCGGTCAGCTTCCTTCTCTAGCTCGAGGTTGAGCACGGCCATGGAAACGTCCGGGGTGGGAACGCGGATGGCGTTGCCGGTGAGCTTGCCCTCAAATTCCGGCAGGGCCTTGGACACGGCCTTGGCTGCACCGGTCTCCGTGAGCACCATGTTCAGGCCAGCTGCGCGGCCGCGGCGGTCACCCTTGTGGAAGTTATCAATGAGGTTCTGGTCATTGGTGAAGGAGTGCGCGGTCTCCACGTGGCCGTGAACCACGCCGTAGCGGTCGTTGATGACCTTGAGCACCGGGGTGATGCCGTTGGTGGTGCAGGATGCGGCGGAAAGGATCTGGTCGGAGTCCTCGATATCGCCGTGGTTGATGCCGTAGACGATGTTCTTCAGATCGCCCTTGCCCGGAGCGGTGAGCAGCACGCGAGCCACACCCTTGGACTGCAGGTGCTGGGACAGGCCCTCGCGGTCACGCCACACACCGGTGTTGTCGACGACGATGGCGTTGTCGATGCCGTACTTGGTGTAGTCAATGTCCGCCGGGTCATTGGCGTAGATCATCTGAATCTTGGTGCCGTTGGCCCAGATGACCTCGTTCTCCTCATCAACAGCGATGGTGCCGTTGAAGGCACCGTGGACGGAGTCGCGGCGCAGGAGGGAGGCACGCTTGAAGATATCCATGTCGCCCTTCTTGCGTACGACGATGGCGCGCAGGCGCACGCCGCCGTAGGCAGCCTCGCGAGCAATGAGGATGCGGGCCAGCAGGCGGCCGATGCGGCCGAAGCCGTAGAGGACAACGTCGGTGGATTCCTTGTCCACACCAGCGCCGACGAGATCCACGAGGGTCTCCTCGAGGTAGTTGCGCAGGTTATCGGAGCCGGACTCCTCGAAGCCGGTGGCCAGACGTCCCAGGTCAATGGAGGCGGTGCCCAGGTTCATCGAGCACAGTTCCTTCACAATCGGCAGGGTCTCTGCGGTGGAAAGCTCGCGCTCAGCAATGCGGCGGGCGTAGCGGTGCGCCTTGATGATGTCGATGTCGGTCACGCCGATGAGCAGGCGGCCGTAGATAGAGGTGACAACGTTATTGTTGCGGTGCAGCTGGTGGATGAGCGGGATCATCTCTTGGGCCAGCTCCAGGCGCTCGTTCCAATCCTCGTGCCCAATGTGCGCGTTCGAAGTCACGTGCTTTGTATCCTTTACTCGTCAAAAAGGGTGTAAAACTCTGTCCATCCGTAAATATTAACCGTTATTCATGCCCGTTTGGGTGTAGTTGAGCGAGGATCTCCGCCACACTACCCCCGCCAAGTTTCATTACATCGACACCTACGAGGCAATAGTCCACGTCCGCGTCAAGCTGGGCGCGACGAGGTTTCAGTAGCGCGTTGAGGTAGGGGTAGACCAAAGGCAGGTCCGGGTGTGCCCGCGTGTAGGCGGTCTCCAGCCCGCGGGCGTAGCGCCCAGAGAACGCGCGGGTGGACACCGTCTGGCCACCGCGACGCAGAAGGCCACGGTTGTGTTCACTCGTTCCCGCCTCCTCGGACAGCAGGAAGGCGGAACCACAGCTGACTGCTTTTACCCCCGGCCAGGCCAGGGCCGTGGCAACATCTTCCGCCGTGCGCAGACCACCCGCGGCAATGAGCGGAAGGTCCGTGACCTGGTGGACCGCCGCGACGAGTTCCTCGAGAGGGCGCTGATCGGGTTCCGCACTCGGGTCCCACACACCACGGTGCCCGCCAGCTTCAGGGCCCTGCACGCACAACACATCGATGCCGCGGGCGGCCGCGGCCTGCGCCTCCTCGGGGCTGGTGACCGTGGTCCACGCCTCTGCCCCAGCGTCATGGATGCGCGCGACCTCGTCCTCGCTAAAGACGCCGAACATCGACCACAGCACCGCTGCCCCACCCTCCAGCGCGGCGTCGAGCTTGTCCTGCCAGCCGAAGTTGAGGGAGACGTCGCCAAGCACGGCGCCCTCTTCGGCGGCGAGGGACTGCGCAGCGGCGAGTTCCGTTTCGGTCAGTGCGCGCTGCGGGTGAAAGATATTGACCCCGAAGCGCGTACCGGCACACGCAGCGATGGCCTCCCGCGCGGCGTCGACGGAGCAGGTTCCCAGCCCCAGCGCGCTGAAGGAACCGGCGGCGTCGGCGGCGGCCACTAGTTCAGGCGTGGTGGGCCCGCCCGCCATCGGAGCAGGTAGGACAGGGCAAGTGATAGTCTCAAGAAGTTGACTCATGGTTACCCAGCCTAAAGAAAACCATCAAGGAAGTAGTTGTGTCTGCCATCCGTGACTTTTTCACCCGCCTCTTTGGCCGCGCCGGCGAAGCACCGAATAAGAAAACACAGAAGGCCGCCGCCTCCGGACTTAACCCCTCGGATTTAAGCGCCGAGTGGCTCATCGTGGGTTTGGGTAATCCCGGCGCGAAATACGCCGCGACCCGCCACAATGTGGGGTACATGGCCGTGGATGATCTCCTCGCCGAATCTGGTGACATGCTCGAGCCTGTCACCGGACACCAACTCAGCGCGGCACAGCTCGAGCTTGGGGGCACGAAGGTCGTAGCGCTGCGCTCACACACCTACATGAACCTCTCTGGCGATCCCATCGCCCCGTTGGCCACGCTGCTGGGCGTTGCGGCAGAGAACATCATCGTCATCCACGATGAGCTCGACCTGCCCGCCGGCAAGGTGCGTATTAAGAAGGGCGGCAACGAAAACGGCCACAACGGCCTTAAGTCACTGAGCGAGCGCTTGGGCACGCGCGATTACCTGCGCGTGCGCATCGGTATCGGGCGCCCACCCAAGGGTGGTTCCATCCCGGATTGGGTGCTCGCGCCTGTCGACGCCAGCGCTGAGCTCGATTCCACCATCGCCACCGCCGCCGAGGCCGCACGTCTCATCGTGGCTGAGGGTCTCAACAAGGCCCAGCAGGAAATCCATTCCCGGACGAAATAACCCCCGGCGCGACCACGCTCAACGTCCTACACTGTCCAAGTATGAGCCGCACGAGCCAGAGCCTGCCATTGAATAACGACCCGAAAACTATCGTCATCACCGGAGCCTCTGACGGCGTGGGCGCGGCCGCTGCCCGTATCCTTCACCAGCGCCGCCCGCAGGATTCGCTCGTGCTCGTGGGCCGCAACCCGGAGAAGACGCAGGCTGTGGCTGAGGAGATCGGCGCCGACTTTCATGTGGCCGATTATGAGTCTTTGGGCCAGGTGCGCCGCCTCGCCGAGGAGCTGAGCCAATACCCGCGGATCGACGCCTTGGGCAATAACGCCGGCGGCATGTTCGACGGCCCCTTCGCCACCGCCGATGGTTTCGAGCGCACGTGGCAGATCAACGTTGTGGCGCCTTTTCTTCTGACCTCCTTGCTGCGCGATACGCTGCGGGCCAGCAATGCCACCGTGGTGCAGACCGCCTCGTTGGCCAACATGCTGTATTCCTCTTTCGATCCGGGTGACCCGAATACTTTTGAAAAGTTCAGTGCCGAGCGCGCCTATGGCAACGCCAAGTTGGGCGATATTCTGTTGACCCGTTACCTCGACTCCCACGGGCTTACTTCCGTGGCCTTCCACCCGGGGATTTTGAATACTGGCTTCGGGCATAACTCAACGAGCAGGACGAGCAAGCTGTATTCGATCGCTGCGGCTCAATACGTCTTGGGCAAGGCGGACAAGGGCGGGGAGAACTTGGCCTACTTCCTCAGCGGCACACCAGGCATCCATTTCAACTCCGGCGAGTACTACAACCAGAAGCGCAAGCCAGGCCTGCAGCGGCCGATTGCGAAGAAGCTCTCCGTGGCCCGGCGCATCTTCGATGATCTGGGCCGCCAGCTCAATGTGGAGTGGTAGCAGCCAGCGGCTAAACTAGCCCGCATGAGTATTGCCTCCGAAGCTTCCCGCCGCCGCACATTCGCCGTCATCGCCCACCCGGATGCTGGTAAGTCCACGCTAACGGAGGCGCTGGCGCTGCACGCGCACGTCATCAACGAGGCCGGCGCGGTGCACGGCAAGGGCAACCGCAAATCCACGGTCTCCGACTGGATGGAGATGGAGAAGGAGCGCGGTATTTCCGTGGCCTCCTCCGCGCTGCAGTTCGAGTACGCACCCGAGGGCCATGAGGGCGAGCCCTACATGATCAATCTGGTGGATACCCCGGGCCACGCGGACTTCTCGGAGGATACCTACCGCGTGCTCACGGCGGTGGATGCTGCTGTCATGCTTATCGACGCCGCCAAGGGCCTCGAGCCGCAGACCCTCAAGCTCTTCCGCGTGTGCAAGGCCCGCGGCCTGCCGATCATCACGGTGATCAACAAGTGGGACCGCGTGGGCCGTGAGCCGCTGGAGCTTGTCGACGAAATCGTCAACGAAATCCAGCTGCAGCCCACCCCACTGTACTGGCCGGTGGGTATCGCCGGCGACTTCCGCGGCTTGGCCCACATCAACGATGACGGCGAGGCCGATGAGTACGTGCACTTCCTGCGCACCGCCGGTGGTTCCACCATCGCCCCGGAGGAGCACTACTCCCCCGACGAGGCCGCCGCGAAGGAAGAGGACGCCTGGGAAACAGCCGTGGAGGAGGCAGAGCTGCTGGCTGCGGACGGCGCCCTGCACGACCAAGAGCTCTTCGAGCAATGCGTGACCTCCCCGCTCATCTTCGCCTCCGCGATGCTGAACTTCGGCGTGCACCAGATTCTGGATACCCTGTGCGCCATCGCCCCGGCTCCGCGCTCCCGCGATTCGGATCCGCAGGCCATCGAGGCCGCCACCTCCGCTATCGATGAGGTCCGTGAGGTCACCGATGAGTTCTCAGGTGTCATCTTCAAGGTGCAGGCGGGCATGGACCGCAAGCACCGCGATAACCTCGCTTTCATGCGCGTGGTCTCCGGTGAATTTGAGCGCGGCATGCAGGTCAACCACGCCCAATCCGGCCGCAGCTTCTCCACCAAGTACGCCCTGACGGTCTTTGGCCGCACACGTGACACCGTGGACACGGCGTACCCGGGTGACATCGTCGGCTTGGTCAACGCCGGTTCCTTGGCTCCCGGTGACACGATTTACACCGGCAAGAAGGTGCAGTTCAAGCCCATGCCGCAGTTCGCACCGGAGTCCTTCCGCATCCTGCGCGCGAAGTCTTTGGGTGATTACAAGGCATTCCGCAAGGGCTTGGACCAGCTGGCTGCGGAGGGCGTGGTCCAGATTCTGCGCAACGATACACGTGGCGATGCCGCCCCCGTCATGGCCGCGGTGGGCCCCATGCAGTTCGAGGTCATGCAGGCTCGCATGGAAGTCGAGTACAACGTGGAGACCATCACCGAGCCCATCCCCTACTCCGTGGCGCGCCGCACCGACGCCGAATCCGCGCCCGAGTTGGGCCGCCAGCGCGGCGTAGAAATCTTTACCCGCACCGACGGCGAGCTCATCGCGCTCTTCGGCGATAAGTGGAAGCTGGCCTTCATTGAGAAGGAGCACCCGGAGCTGACCATCGAAACACTCGTGGCGGATTAGGCACAGCGTTTCCCTTAACTGCTGAGAAATTCCTTCCACGCCGGCCATTCCGCATAGGTCTGCGCGCGCCCAGCTTCATAGTTCGCGCGCAGCTTAGTCACCGAGCGCTCGGTCGAAGCCACCTGCATATCCTCTGGGAAGAAAAGCTGTGCACGCCCCTCCTTTTCCAGCTCCAGAAGCCGGTCCTTGGAGGCGTTGTACCGGGGCGGCCGGGCAATCATTGACTCCGCCACGGCAGGGTACTTTCGGAAGATTCGTCGCAGCGCCGCGGGCCGCCCTACCTCAGGCCGCACGTAGCCACGCGGTTTCGACCCCAGGAACAGGAACTTCTCAAACCCGGCCTTCTCCGCCTGCTCGATGAGGATGCCACCGGATTCCCCCATCGCACCATCAACGTACGGCGCGCCATCGATAACACGCATCGGCATGATCAGCGGCAACGTCGAAGACGCGCGAACGCGCACCATCAGGTCGTCCAGGGTCTTGATGTCTTCGCGACCCCAGTACACGCTCTCCCCGGTATCAGCGCGGGCGGCGGAAATACACATCTGCGCCGGATTGGCCTGAAATGTTTCCCAGTCAAAGGGCATGTCCTGATCGGCGGCCTTCTCATAGATGAACTCCGCATTGAAGTAGCCGCTACCGCGCAGTAGCGAGCCCAAGCCACCAAAGCTGGGGTTCCTGGCAAAGTCCACGAAGGATTCTTCCGAGCGGCTCACGTCGTGGGAGAGGAAGTTCACGGTGTGCGAGGAGCCCGCGGAAACACCTCCAACCCAGCCAAATTCCACCTCCTCCTGCAGAAGTTTGACGATGCACGCGGCGGTATAGGAATTGCGCATGCCGCCGCCTTCAATGACGAGTGCTGTATCTTTCGCGTCAATCACAGTGCCCGATGGTACCCCCGCGCTAGGATCGCGCCATGGGATTGTTTTCTGCGGTTAAGAATGTCGTCGACAAGCTTGGCGGCTCCAGCACTGTCCGTTTGGCCTCCCCGGATCCCCACGCCGTCGAGGTTTCTTTAGATCATCTTTCCGTGCACACCGCGAGCGGTCTCATCATCCTGGTTACCTCCCCTGCCGGTGCACAAGTGCTCAGTGAAGTGGCACGCTCCGGCGAATCTGCGCAATTACGTGGCCCTCAGACCACTGTGCATCTCTCCCCCACGACTAAAGAACAGCGTCCCGTCCACGACCCCAAGAAGGGATGGGCCATCCCGTTGTCGCTTGCAGAAAGAGAGACGCTGTCCCAACTCAACGCGGAGCCCGGCGATTATGAAATTTCCGAGTCACTCGCTGTGTCCGTCGAACCCACCCCTGAAGAAAGCTAGTCCGCCATGCTCATCCTCCCCTTCCAAGGGCACACGCCTCGCATCCACCGCAGCGCCTGGATTGCGCCGAATGCCACCATCATCGGTGACGTCACCATCGGGCCGGATTCTTCCGTGTTCTATGGCAGCGTGCTGCGCGGGGATGTTGGCGCCATCCGCCTAGGCGCCCGCGTCAATATCCAAGACAACTGCGTCATCCACGTCGAAGCCACTGCGCCGTGTGTGATGGAGGATGACGTCACTGTAGGTCACATGGCCATGCTCCACGGCACGCACGTGGGCGCGGGCACGCTGGTTGGAATGAAGTCTTCTTTGCTTTCCGGCTCCACCGTGGGCACAGGCTCTCTCATCGCCGCCGGCGCGGTGGTGCTCGAGGGCCAAAACATTCCCGCCGGTGCCTTGGCCGCCGGGGTGCCCGCCAAGGTGCGGCGTGAGTTGAGCCCTGAGGAATCGGCCGCCTTCATCCCGCACGCCGCGCGCTACGTCGACATTGCTAAGAATCAGGCGCCGCTTGGCGACGCCCTCCCCCTCGACGAAGTCCTCTACGACTAGCACCGCAACTGCCGTTGTTGACAAAACTCCCGAGCTCGCCGCAAAAACTGACCAGAACTTTGGCAACTAGGGCAGTTCACTTTTGAACTCTTGCCCACCAGCCGGCGTGCTAGACAAGAGCAACGAGACCCATCACCACCAGGAAGGCGGCCACGCCGTAGCCGCTCCATAGTGCCACTGCTGCAGAGTTTTCCCGCGCCCACGCGAAGGCGCGACCAGCCCAGGAGTCTGGCTTCGCCCGCACAAGCGCGATGAAAAGTCCGCACACCGTGGGCAAGGACAGCGCAAAGGTGGCGTAGAAGAAGAGGCCACCGTATTTAACGGTGTTGCTGAAATCCCCGGCAGCAAGGTGCATCAGCCCATAGAAAAAGGGTACGGAGGTCAAGGACTGGATAACGCCCATGGCATAGCCCACCGCGACAGTCTTGGCCGAGGGCGTGCGCAGTGGGCCGAGGAGTTTCTGCACCATGTCATTGGGTTCGCCCTTGGAGCGCCAGGCCAGAAGGCCCAGCCCCAGGCCGATGACCACTAGACCCCAACCAAGCAGCGGTGATTCCAGCGCGGCGGCCACCTTGTCCTGGATGCCGACGAAGACGAACATCACCACAGCAGCGGCGGTGAGCACACCGAACCAGTCACCGACGATGACGAGGGCCGCGATCTTGCGGTAGCTCCCCCGCGGAAGCATGATGCCGATGGCCACCAGGATTCCGATGAGAAGCGCGTTGACGGAATCGGCGAAGGCATTCAGCACGGCTTCAAGCATGCGGGCTAGTCTACAGGCTCTTAGAGAACATTCATCTACTGTTTACCCCGCGCGCCCCCGACGCAGGCGAGCAAACGGTATGTTCGAAAAAAGTGTGCCACGTAACGAACCCCCAACTTACGCGTGTCAACATAGACTAGACCCCTGCTGGTACAGCACGTTTTGACCCCGACCCAAGAAGTGGAGAGACAAAAAATGAAGGTAGCGATTCTCGGCGGAGACGGCTTCTGCGGTTGGCCCGCTTCCCTTTATCTCTCCGACCAAGGCCACGAGGTCATCATCGTGGATAACCTCTCCCGGCGCGCCATCGATGAGGAGTTGGGCGCGGAATCCTTAACACCCATCGCCTCCATTGAGGATCGCCTGGCCGCGTGGACCGAGGTTTCCGGCAAGACCATCGGCTTCCGTAACCTCGACGTGGCCCAGGACTACGACGGCTTGCTGGAGTTCCTGAATACCGAACGCCCGGATGCGGTGGTGCACTTCGCTGAGCAGCGCGCCGCCCCCTATTCCATGAAGAATTCGCGCACCAAACGCTACACGGTGGATAACAACATCAACGCCACCCACAACTTGCTCGCCGCCATCGTGGAATCTGAGCAAGATATCCACGTCGCCCACTTGGGCACCATGGGTGTCTACGGCTACGGCACCGCCGGTATGAAGATTCCGGAGGGCTACCTGGATGTGCAGGTGGATGCGGGCGAGAATGGCGTCGTCAAGCAGCAAATCCTCTACCCCTCCAACCCGGGCTCGGTCTACCACATGACGAAGGTCCTGGACCAGCACCTGTTTGCCTACTACGCCAAGAATGATGAGCTGCGCATCACCGACCTACACCAGGGCATCATCTGGGGCACGCACACTGAGCAGACCCAGAAGGACGAGCGCCTCATTAACCGCTTTGATTATGACGGTGACTACGGAACGGTGCTCAACCGCTTCCTCATTCAGGCCGGCATTGGTTATCCGCTGACCGTCCACGGCACCGGCGGACAGACCCGCGCCTTTATTCACATTCGTGACATGGTGCGCTGCATCGAGCTAGCCCTGCAGAATCCGCCGGCACGCGGGGAGCGCGTCAAGATCATCAACCAGATGACCGAAACCCACCGCGTGCGTGACCTGGCAGAACTACTGGCGAAGATCTCTGGTGCGGAAGTGGCTTATGTGCCGAACCCGCGCAAGGAATCCGCAGAGAATGAACTCCACGTCACCAACGACACGTTCCTCGAGCTCGGCCTGGAGCCGACCACTTTGTCGGAGGGGTTGCTCCACGAGGTGGAGGAAGTCGCGCGTAAGTACGCCGACCGTGTTGACCGCTCCAAGATTCCAGCCCAGTCGCTGTGGACGCGCCAGCAGCACGCTGGTGTTCCCGAAGCCTTGGCCAACGGCGCGGACGCTGCGGAGGCTTAAACCTTCGTGCGCATCGCTATCGTTACCGAGGTCTTCCTGCCCAAGATCGACGGCGTGGTCACCCGCCTGACGCGCACGCTGGACCAGCTGGCCGCGATGGGCCATGAGGTGCGGATTTTTGCCACAGGCAAGGCCCCTGACACCTATGCCGGCTTCGAGGTCACCCGCATCCCCAGTTTGTCGCTGTGGGTCTACCCGGAGATTAAATTCGGTTTGCCCTCGTGGAAATTCTTCAAGGAAATCCGGGATTTCGATCCCGATGTCATCCACGCGGTCAATCCCATTTGGACCGCGGCCCTCGGCGTCTTTGCCGCGCAGCGCGATGCCGTACCGCTGGTAGCCAGCTTCCACACCAATGTCCCCGAGTACGTTGAAGCGCTGGGGATTGGGTGGACTAGGCCGCTGACCGAAGCCGCGCTGAAGTATCTGCACAACCAGGCTGCGGTGAACCTGTGCACCTCCGGCCCCATGGTGGATAAGGCTCGGATGATGGGGATCCGCAACGTGCAGCTGTGGCCCAAGGCTGTTGATACGCAGACCTATCACCCCAGTCGCGCCACGGAACAGATGCGCGAGCGCCTGACCGACGGTAACCCGGATTCCCCGTTGGTGACCTATATCGGCCGCGTCTCCAAGGAGAAGGACTTGGAACGCCTCGATCACGTGATGGAACTGGTGAGGGCACAGCTTAGCGACGCCCGCCTGGCCATCGTCGGCGATGGCCCCGCCTTGGAGGAGCTCAAGTCCAACTTCGATCCTGCGCACACCGTATTCACGGGCTACCTCTCCGGCGAGGAGCTCGCCGCCGCCTTCGCCGTGGGGGATGTCTTCCTCTTCCCCTCCGCCACAGAGACCTTGGGACTCGTGGCTCTCGAGTCCTTCGCCTCTGGGGTTCCGGTCATCGGCACGAATGCCGGCGGCATCCCCTTCGTTATCGAAGAAGGCGTCACAGGACATCTCATCGAGCCCGACGCTGACGACACCGCGTGGGCCAGCGCCGCTCTCGGCCTCCTGCGTGATTCCTCCCGCCGGGCGCAGATGGGACAGGCCGCCCGCCGCGAAGCTGAAAAACATTCCTGGGTAGAATCCACCCAAGCCCTCCTTCAGGCCTACGAGGAGGCCATCGAGCACCCCTTCCGCAGGAATACAAACTAGTCAAGGAGACCCATGGATTCAGCCCAGAACCTGTACTCCGCTGGCGCCTTTATCCAAGCCGGCATCGACGCCACGTTTGCCTCACGCCTAGGCGTCGTTCGCGACGTCGAGGTGAATTTCATTCCCACCGATTCCGTATCAGCAGCCTCGGAGGAAGGGCAGCCAGACCTGGATCAGCGCGCCGTCGTGCGTTTTAGCACTGATTCCGGGGTCTATGATTTCGATGGACTGCGTCTTGCCACCATCCACAACGGGGAGCTTCGCTGGGCCACCGGCATGGCAGAGCACGCACCGCAGCCGGAATTCCACGGGCCACAACCTGACTCTGCCCTGCTGCGCGGCTTGGCACGACGGCTGGTGGGCGACCGGCCTGTTGTCCGCGTCCCACAGGGCGATGGCGAAGCATTGGTCGCCGTCGATTTCGCGGAGATTAACCCGGATCCTCGGGTGAGCATCCTGGCCGGAATTGAGCACTCAGGGGACGTCGCCGGTGGGGTCGACGAGCGCCTAGCCACCGCCGAGTTGTCCTCCTACCTGGGCATTCTGCAGAGCCACGCGGAAAATCTCGCGCTTTTCCACGGCTCCCGGATCGTAGGTCTCCCCCAGGCCCCGGGCCGCGTTGGGCTCAGCGCGCGCGAGGTGTTGGCCGACGCCCACTTCCTCGCCACCGAGCACAACTTCTTCTTGGAGGCCCGCTTCCCCAACCTGTGGGCGGACCTTGATCCTGTTACGTCGCGGACCGTGGTGAACTCCGATTACGGCTCGCTCACGGTGCCCGCGCACCTCATCGCGACGATCGACGCCTCCACGAACGCCTTCACCTGGGCCTGGGCAGATGAGCTGTCCAGCTCCATGTCCGCCCAAGCAGCGGCGAACCTGCGCCGCTTCGGATATGACCAGGCTATCCCCGAGTTGATTCGGGCCCGCGTGTCCATCACTGAGGCACGCTCTGCACGCTTGCCACAGCTGGCCATGCCAGTTCTGGGCCTGTGGACCTTGCTGCCAGTGCAGCTTCCCGACGGCCGCCAAGGCCTCGCGCTGTCCGATGCCCCCGCGTTCCACCTCCCCGCACCGACTCCGGCGGCCACGCAAGCCACCCTCAACGTTGCGGTGCCGGCAGGCGTGGACGAGCAGCGGGCGCGCGCTGCCTACCACCGGGCGCGCCCCCTATAAGTGCTCGGACAGCGCTGAGTGCGTGAGCGGCTGGGAGCGTTAGGAGTTCAGCACGGCGCGGAACTCCTCGACGTCAACCTCCTCTGTGGTGGCCGGGTTAAACGCTGCGTCCTGGGTCTTGTCCACTAGTACCGCGCGCACGCCCTCAGAAAAGTCGGGACGGCGGTACATGTGCATGCCCAGCTTGAGTTCCAAAAGGAGGGCCTCGCGAATGTCGTCGACACCGGCCTCTGCCTCATAAAGCTCGTTAGCCGCGATAATGGCAGCTGGGCACGCCCCTGCCATAAGGCGGCGGACCTCACCGGCAATGAGCGGGCGCTTGTCCAGCTCCGCGGAGATTTCCTCCCACGTTGGCAGGGCAAACGTCTCCTCCAGGTCCTTGGCCACCTGCTCCAGCGGGGCGGGCTCTTCGGGTGCGGGCAGGGCGAGGTCCTCCAGCGCGGCATCAATACCGCGCTCAATGGCGGCCTCAATCAGCTCGTGTGCATCCTTGACAACGTGGGTTGCCACGCCAGTCCACAACATGTCTGCGGCATACATGCGGTATCCACTAAGACCCCAGAACTTGGCCAAGCCCGGTGAGGCGATACCGCGGGTGCCCACCATGCGCTGGGCCGCATAGGCCACACCGACGTCGGTGACATAGCCGATGTTCATCTCCGGCATCGAGGCGAAGGCCTTTTCCGTCACCACGCGGTGCGAGCCGTGCAGAGAAATGCCCAATCCACCGCCCATGACAACACCGTCGATGACGGCGATATAGGGCTTCGGGAACTCTGCGATATCACCGTTAGTGAGGTACTCGCTGGCGAAGAAGGCATCGACCTCCTCCAGCTTGCCTTCCGCGATTCCCTCCCGCGCGTGGCGCACATCGCCGCCCGCGCAAAATGCCTTAGGGCTATTGGAGTAAATCAGGACCTGCTCAATCTCATCGTCCTGCGCCCACGTTTCGAGGGAGCGGCGGATGATATCGATCATGTCCGGGGTCAACGAGTTCAGGGCCTTCGGCCGATTGAGTTCGAGGACTCCGGTATGGTTGCGGACGGAAACGAGTACTGGATCAGTCGTAGTCATGCGCACCAGTGTTCCATATCACACATGTTTCAGCCACCTGTTTTTGAGGCTGGTTTTAACATCGACCCCTGCTTCTAAACCCAACCTTCAGATTGGTGTGAATTTCTTGCTCCCACAGCTTGTTGCTCTTGACATGGACGGCACCCTCCTCGATGCCCACGGTCAGCTGCCCGCAGACTTTTCAGAGCTTGAGGAGCTCGCCACTGCCCGCGGCTGCGAGCTGGTTCCGGCCTCGGGACGCCAGCTGGCCACCCTACAAGACATGTTCCCAAAGGGTGGCACATTCATTGCCGAGAACGGCTCGGTGATTTTGCGCAGCAGCGAGATCATCGCCACCTTCCCGCTGCAGGAAGAAACCGTGCGCGCAGCGCGCGAGGCCGCAGCCGCCATCAGCGAGGCGCACACCGTCGTTCTATGTTCTCCGGAGACCGCCTACGTGGCGCGGGATGTCACGCAGGCAGCACGCGCGGAGATTTCCAAGTATTACAAGGCGGTCACGTGGGTCGACGACTTGGACGACGTCCCCAATAGCGACATCATCAAGATCGCCATCTTCTGCGAATCCGGTTCCGAGGCTCACCTCTACGAGCCGATTCGTCGCGCCGTACCGGAGGACAACGTGGCGGTATCGGGCAAGGTCTGGCTCGATGTCATGGCCCGCGGCGTGGATAAAGGCGCAGCCTTGCTCAAGCTCGCTGAACTTGCCAACGTTCCAATCACCGCCACCGTGGCCTTCGGTGACTACCTCAATGACCTCGAAATGCTGCGTGCCGCTGGGACGGCTATCGCCATGGACAACGCGCATCCGAAGCTGAAGGAAATAGCGGATATTATCGCGCCTGCCAATACCGACAATGGTGTGAGCACGGTGCTGCGCCAGCTTCTGCGCACCTAACACGCTCCCAGGAAACCTTCCCGATTCTCTGCCACCACCCGAGTAGGATTACCCCGGTTCCCTAGACCCCCGATCCCTTACGTGTGGAGTGTTCAGTGAAGAAGTTCCTGCGATCCCCTGGGCCCCGTGTCCCTCGTCGGGCCACGGACACCTCCCTTGAGCTGGACCCGGGGTCCCTCCCCAAGGCATCCGCTGTGCGCAAGGCCAAGCTGCACAAAGCCCGCGAGGCCGCCGAGGAAACCCCCTCGCCGCGCCGCCGCCCGCTCCCGCGCGCTACGCGGCCACAGCGTATTCAATCTACCCGGCCGCAGTGCGACGAACAGCCCCGTCCGGCTCAGCCTGTCGAGCGGATCGCCAAGGCCGCTTCGCAGCCCCCAGCTCAGCCCACACCCGCCGAGAGTTCCCCCGAACCACGGCCTGAGAATGAGATATCGCGCGCCTTGGCGCGGCGCTCGCAGCCCGTCGGCACACCGACGAGCAAGCAGCTCAAAACACCACGCCCCTCCCGGGAACAGCGCCAAGCCGCGCGACAGGACAACACGAAGGGCGCTGACACTCCAGCGGTGCCAAAGGAATCTGCCACCGTCACGCGCCAGCGTCGCGCGCGCCTGCGCCCGGTACCGGGCTTGGATGGGCTGCGCGGTCTCGCGGTCTTGGCGGTCGTGCTCTACCACTTCTTCGGGGATCTGCTCCCCGGCGGATACCTCGGCGTGGATATGTTCTTTGTCCTCTCCGGCTTCCTCATTACCTCGCTGCTCGTGCGCGAATTCGCCGTGAGCGGGCGCATCAGCCTCACCGACTTCTGGGTCCGGCGCTTCCGGCGTATCCTTCCGGCTGCGCTCGTCGTCTTATGCCTGTGCACGGCCCTCGTCGCCATGATTGGCGGGGACCTCGCCGTGGGGATCCGGGAACAATTCTTGGGGACCTTCTTCTTCGTCAACAACTGGACCCAGATCGCCACCAGCCAGACCTACTTTGCACCCAATGAGGTGCAAGTCTTTGCCCACTACTGGTCCCTAGCGGTTGAGGAGCAATTCTACCTCCTGTGGCCCCTACTGATGTTTGGAGCTTTTGCTCTGTCGCGGCGCCAGCCCAAGCGCCTGCCCATCGCGCTTTCTCTTGTCCTCGCCGCCGCCTCCGCTGCCGCGATGGCGCTGCTGTTCACTCCGGGCGAAGACCCCACACGTGTTTATTACGGCACCGATACCCATGCCTTCGGCCTCCTCATCGGTGCGCTTTTATCCCTTCTACTCACCTCGACGTCGAAGGAGGCAAAGGCGGATTCGTGGGCGTCGACAAGCACAGGCGTTATCGCCGGCACCATCGGGTCCTTTGCCTTAATCGGATACCTGGCGCAGCTGGTGTGGATGGGCGCGGACCTTGAGTTCACCTACCGCGGCGGCCTGGTCCTCACCAGCCTCCTCGGCGCGGCAATGATCTGGGGCGTGGTGCGTGAGACCGGACCGCTCACATGGCTCTTCCGCACCCGGGTGATGCGGTGGCTGGGCCAGCGTTCCTTCTCGCTGTACCTGTGGCATTGGCCGGTGGTGATGATCCTCCGCGAGCTGTCTGATGCCCCGGCGTGGCTGCTGGGACTACTCGCGCTTCCCGTGTCCTGCCTGTTGGCTGAGGTGACGTATCAGTTCGTGGAAAACCCCTTCCGCCGCGCCGGATATGTCGCCACGTGGCGCACCTATTGGGCTTCGCGCCCCACGGTGGCCGAGATGAAAGACGGTTTCGGCAAGGCCATGTGGCCTGCCGTGCCCGCCATGGTGATCCTCTCGGCGCTGGGCGTGGCCTATGGGCTGGTCACGTCACAGGACCAGACCGAGCTCGAGCGAGAATTGGAGCGCATGTCGCAGGCCAATGAGCAGACCGCCGCATCGGCCCCAGCAACGCCGACAGAAACCACGAAGCCGAAGGAGAAGCGGGCGCTACCTGCGGGCACGGAGATCAACGCGGTGGGTGATTCGGTCATGCTTGCTGCTTCCGAAGCCCTCAACGAGCGCTTCCCCGGAATCCTCATCGATGCGGCGGTTTCCCGCCAGTATGGGGAGGCGATTCCTGCGATTCGACAGCTGAAGGACTCTGAACAGCTACGTTCCACCGTCTTTGTGGGGCTGGGAACGAACGGGCCGGCTGCGGACGGCGAGATGGACGAGCTCCTCACCATCCTCGGTTCCGATCGCACGGTTATCCTCGTCGTGCCCTACGGCGAGCGCGACTGGATGGGTCAGGCGCGCGCAGAGATTATCGAGGCCGCAAAGGAGCACGACAACGTCTACGTGGCCGACTGGTGCGGCATGGCCCAAGAGAACCCGGCGTTGCTCTACGACGACGGCGTGCACCCACAGGCCGAGGGCGCAGCGCTGTATGTGCAGGCGCTTTCCGACGCCCTCGAGCAGTACGCCAACGGGGACAAGTCCAGCACCACGGCCTGCTCGCTCTAGCCTTCGGCCGCTCTCGAGTCAGCTGCTCTCCAATCAGGGCAGTGCGCTAGCAGCATTGTCCCAGCAGCACTGCCAAAGTTGACAAAGTTCTGGCCAGATCCTGCGGCGGGAGCACATGTTTTGGCAACTCGGGCAGTTGACGTGATTCGCCTCTAGGTCTGAGCACATAGAAAACGGCCGGGGATGTGCCTCCCCGGCCGTTCTCGCTTCGCCGTTACTTGTGTGCTTCCTTCTTACTGGAAGCCAAGCTGCTCACTCTCCTATACGGAGAATTCAGCCATCTTATCCCAATTGGTCTTTCCATCGATGTGAGTGTTGATGATGTCCGGCGTCTCCACCAGGTACTTCGGGAGCTCCTCGCAGGAGCGCTTGAAGTGCTCGGTGTTGACGTGGTCAACGTCGGTGCCGTCCTTGTAGGACTCGAGGAGCAGGAAGCGCTGCTTGTCTTCCGGATCGCGGAACCACTTGAAATCGATACAGCCGGGCTCAGCCTGGCAGGCCTTGGTGTACCAGTCGATCTCGTCGAGGAAGGTCTCGGCATACTCGGGCTTGACGTGGAACTGTACGTTGATCAAAATCATGGGCCCCACTGTAACCTTCTCCACGAAAACGTGCAGAAGGCCCCGCCAATGGCTGAACTGAGCTAGCCCAATTCCAGCAGGGCCTTAAAAAGAGCCTCTCGGGAGGATTATTTGTTGAAGAAGTACTCCGCCACATAGACGTAGGTTCCGTCAAAAGCTTGGGCGACGCCGAAGCCGGTGCCATCCGTCTTGGTCACGGGCACGTCGCGGTTGAGCCAGTCCACGCGCTCCTTGGCCTCAGATTCGGTGAGCTTGTAAATGTTGCCGCTGCCCTCCTCCAGGTGGGTCAGCCCATCGCCTGCATTGTCGTGGAAGGTGACCTTGCCAGCTGCTGCCTGGTTTGCCCACTCCTGCGCGATGTTCTTGGCGTTGGCATCCTCGTGGTGGCCCTGCTTGAGCAGGTGGGCGTGGGTAGCACCAACGAGTTCGCCGGCGACGGCCGGGGTCGGCTTCTTAATGAAGCCCGGCAACTGGACGTTAAACTGCTTCGCCAGGTCATAGGCCTGCGCAGGCAGCTCGATCTCTAAAGAGTTGACCTGCTCAACGGCCTGGGAAGACAGCTGGTTTACGTCCTGCAGCTGTGCGGAAGAGGAGTTAACCGGGGCGGCCTGGGCAGCGGACACCGACAGAGCAGTGGTGAGGGTAGCTGCCACGGCGGCGGTGGCGGACATGCGGGAAACACGACGGAAAGAATTCATGCCTTCCACCGTGCCACAAAAATGCTTCGGCGGAAAAAGACTTCCCGCTCATGTGGGATTTTCGATACCACTTTGTTATCACTTGCCGGTGGCTGCATGCCGGCATGGAAGAATAGCCAAGGCTGGCTTTAGTATGGATTTTTTAACGAGTATCCGAAAGGTGATCACTGTTGCTGGACGTCTTAACCGGTTTCGCCATCATTTTTGTGGTTATCGGCGTGGGCTTCATCATGGCTCGGCGCGGCGTTATCGGCGAAGGTGAGGCGCGCCTGCAGTTCAATCGCACGGCGTTCTGGGCGGCGACCCCAGCGCTGATCTTTTCCAGCGTGGCCACCTCTGACACCTCGGCCTTTGCCTCGCCGGTTGTCGCCGTCATCGCGATAGCTTCGGTCGCCACGATGGCCTTGTATTGGGTGCTGAGCGCGTTATTCTTCCGGCGTAGCGGAGCGGAAACCATGGCCGGCGCGGCCGCGGCCAGTTACTACAACTCGGTCAACATCGGGCTGCCCATCGCCACCTATGTCATCGGTGATGCCACCTTTGTGGTGCCAGCGCTCGTGCTGCAAATGGCAGTCCTCTCGCCCTTCATCATTGCCGGCCTCAACGCCCAGGGAACAAGCCTGCGTTCGATTTTAAGTTCCGTGGTCTCAGGGTTGACAGCCCCAGTGGTCATCGCGGCGATCGCCGGCTTCATCGTGTCCGCCGCAGGCTGGCACGTCCCCGACGTCATTATGGCTCCGCTCGAGATCCTTGGTGGTGCCTCCATCCCGATGATCCTGATGAGCTTTGGCGCCTCACTCACCGGCGACGGGCTGTTAGCCGTTGACCGCCTGCCGACGATTACCGCCACGGTTCTCAAGCTCATTGCTATGCCGGCGATTGCGCTGGCGGCCGGCTTGGCGTTGGGGCTGAGCGGCAACGAGCTCTACACAGCGCTGATCTTGGCCGCGCTTCCGACCGCACAGAACGTCTACAACTATGCCGCGACCTACCAGTCGGGAGAAACGGTGGCGCGCGATACGGTCTTCCTCACCACCTTCCTCTCGCTGCCGGCGATGCTGGGCATCGCGGCTCTCTTCGGGTAGGGCTGGGCCTACCCCTCGAGCTTCTCCCCCAACTCCAGCCATTCCATTTCTAGCTCTTCGCGCTCAGAGGCAATGGCCTTGAGCTCGGAGTCGAGCTTCGCTAGCTCACCGCTGTCCCCCTCACCGGAGGACATCTTCTCTGCAGCCACCGCCATCTTTTCGTTCAGCTTCGCCGTCTTATCGTCGAGCTTGCCCATCTTGCGCTCCAGCGCATTCATCTTCTTGGTCAGCTCGCGCTCTTCCTGGGAGCTCAACCGCTTGGCCGGGGCGGCATCCGCGCTCTGCTCGTCAGAGTTCTTGGAGGCTTCTCCTAAATCAAGGACGCCGCGGGCGGTGGCGGCCTCCATCTCCTGACGGCGGCGCAGGTATTCCTCGATTCCGCCCGGCAGGTTGGTGAGCTTGCCATCCCCAAACAGCGCATAGGTGTTATCCGCGATGCGCTCGATGAGGTAGCGGTCGTGCGAGATGACCACCAAGGTGCCCGGCCACGAGTCCAGAAGAGACTCCAGCTCCTGGAGAGTATCGATGTCGAGGTCGTTCGTGGGCTCGTCGAGAAGCAGCACGTTTGGCTCCGCCATAAGCACGCGGGTCAGCTGCAGACGGCGGCGCTCACCGCCGGAGAGGTCGCCGACCGGCGTGCGCTGGCGCTTGGCGGAAAAACCCAGGCGCTCCGCGAGCTGGGACGCGGACAGTTCCTTCTTGCCTAGGTGAACGTAGGTGGCGACGTCTTCGACGGCGTCGAGAAGCCGGCGCTCCGGATCCAGATCATCGAGCTCCTGGCGCAGCCAGCCCAGGCGCACCGTCTTGCCCTCGATGCGCTTGCCAGCGGCAAGCTCGACTTCACCAGCAAGGGCGCGCAGCAGCGTGGTCTTGCCCGAACCGTTAACACCAACGAGGCCGATGCGCTCGCCCGGCGCCAAGCGCCAGGTGAGGTGATCCACGAGCGTGCGACCGTCCGGGGTTGTGACCTTTGCGTCCTCGAGCTCAATGACGACTCGTCCCTGGCGCTGCTTGGAAAAGGCCATGAGCTCGACCTTGTCGCGCGGTGCGGGGACGTCGGCGATGAGTGCCTCGGCTGCCTCGATGCGATAGCGCGGCTTCGAGGTACGCGCCGGCGCTCCGCGACGCAGCCACGCCAGCTCCTTGCGGGCCAAGTTCTGCCGGCGCTGCTCAATAGCATCGGCTTGGCGGGCGCGCTCGGCGCGGGCAAAGGTCCAGTCGTTATAGCCACCCTCGTAGGCATCGACGACACCGTCGTGCACCTCCCAGGTAGTGGTGGCCACGGTGTCGAGGAACCAGCGGTCGTGCGTGACGACGACGACCGCTAGCTTGCGCGAAAGCAGGTGGCTGGCCAGCCATTGCACACCTTCGACGTCGAGGTGGTTGGTCGGCTCATCGAGCACCACGATGTCGAGGTCTTGAACGAGTGCGGCAGCCAGGTTGACGCGGCGGCGCTCACCACCGGAGAGCGAGCCCACAGGGGTGTCTAGCCCTAGGTCAACAATGCCGAGGCCGCCGAGGACATCGCGCACCTTCGCGTTGGATGCCCACTCGAAAGTCTCCAAGCCCAACGGCTCAATGATGGCTTGGGCGATGGTGAGCGATTCTTCTAATTCAAAGCGCTGGGTCACCACCGCCATGCGCAATTCCGAGTTGTGGGACACGCGGCCCGAGTCTGGGGATTCGATACCGGTGAGAACTTCCAGCAGCGTCGTTTTGCCGCCGCCGTTGACGCCGACGATGCCGATGCGATCACCGGTTTGCACGCCGAGGGAGACCCCGTCCAGCAGGGTCTTAAGCCCAAAGGACTTGGTTACGTTTTCAAGGTTAATGAGGTTCGCCATATCGAGTGTTCATCTTAGTGCCTCGGCGCGGTTACCCCCGCACCATTACCTTTATTGCTATTGATTTTCACTTCCAATACTCTGGCGCACTATGAAAAAAGAACGTCTCGCCCTGTGCGCCGCACTTTCCGCCACGATCCTCACCATGTCCGCTTGCTCCTCCCCTGACAGCGAGGAATCCACGTCGCCCTCCAGCGCTGAAGCCTCCCACGCGCATGCCGAGCACGACGATGACCATGATGGGGAGCACAGCCATGACGGCTTCGAAGCCGCGGAAGGTGAGACTGAGGTAGCTGAGCTGCCAAACCGTATCCTTCTTTCCCACAAAAACGGCCTCACCACGCTCGACGGCGAAACCGGTGAGGTCATCGAAAGCGAAGATCTGAAAGCATTCCTCCGTCTAAGCGATGCCGGCGATAACCGCCACATCATGGTGACCAAGGGCGATAGCTTCCTCACCTTCGACACGGGGCGCATCACCAAGCCCCACGGCGACCACAAGCACTACTACGCGGCGCAGCCGCAGCTTCTCAGCGCAGCCATCGACGCACCGCACGCCGGTCACGTGGTTCACCACGACGGCTTTACCGCGCTCTTCTCCGACGGCGATGGTGTGGCACGGATTTACAAGACCGAGGACATCGGCAAGGAAGACGCCAAGCCCGTCAACACCGTCGAGACAGGCGCTGCGCACCACGGTGTGGCCGTCCCGCTGAAAGACGGCTCCGTGGTCACCACGAAGGGCACGGAAGACGAGCGCCACACCATCCAGCACCTCGACAAGTCCGGCAAGGTCCTTGCGGAAACCACTGAGTGTCCTGGCGTCCACGGCGAAGCTGCCGCCGGCAACGGTTCCCTTTTCTTCGGCTGCGAGGATGGGCCCGTCGTCTTCGACGGCACCGAATTCCACAAGATCGACGTCTCCGCTTACGCGGGCAAGGACGGATACCAGCGCTCCGGCAATTCTGCGGGTTCGGAGGAATCCAACATCATCTTGGCAGACAACAAGACCGACAAGGATGTCGACTTCGAGCGTCCCACCTCAGTGACCCTCATCAATACGGAGGACTACTCTGCCAAGAAGGTTGAACTGGGCGAATCCTATTGGTTCCGCTCGTTGGCCCGCGGTCCCCTGGGCGAGGCCTTAGTCCTCACGACCGACGGCAAGCTCAACGTCATCGACCCGGATTCCGGCGAGGTAACAAAGAAGATTGACGCTATCTCCCCGTGGAAGGAAAACGAGGAGTGGCAGCAGCCGGGTCCGATCCTCAAGGCGGCAAACGGCTATGCCTACGTCACCGATGCGAACAAGCAAGAACTGGTGGTCCTTGACCTCCTCGGTGACCAGGAGCCGCAGCGCTACAAGCTCGACTTCAAGCCCGTGGAGATGGCCGTCCTCTAAGGACCGCTACCTACAGCGCTGGCGCTAGACCAGCGTTGCTCCGGTTGCGGGGCCTGCGGTCACCAGGCCACGGGTTCCGCGGTTATCGGCGCAGACCTGGGCCACCACTTCCTGTGCGGTCTCCTCGTCCTCGCAGAGGAAGGCACAGGTAGGCCCAGACCCGGAAACGATGCCCTTGAGGGCGCCGGCGGCCTCACCGGTGTCGAGAATCTTGCGTAAGTCCGGACGCAAAGAGAGTGCTGCCGGCTGGAGGTCATTGTGCATCACCGCGGCAAGCTCGTGGGGGTTGCCGCCGACGAGGGCTTGGCCCACGGCTTCCGTGTCCAAGTGCGGTGTGCTTCCACGGCCGGCAGCGCGCAGCTCATCCAGCTTGCGGAAGACAGTGGGTGTGGACAAACCCTCCGCATTGGTGATGATTGCCCAGATATAGCGCCCGCGCTTGAGCATCGGGGTCAAGAGTTCGCCGCGCCCGCGCCCCAAGGCGGTGCCGCCCATGAGGGTAAAAGGCACGTCGGAGCCCAGTTCCGCGGCGAGTTCGTAGAGCTTCTCCATGCTGAGGGCTTCACGGCCGAATTCGGTGCTCAAAGCTTGGTTGGCCAAAAGCAAGGCGGCCGCGGCATCAGCGGAGCCACCGGCCATGCCCCCGGCGGCGGGGATGTTCTTTTCCATCGTGAGCGTGCCGGCAGCTGGCAACATGAGGTTGTGAGCCACCAGCTCTACCGCGCGCCACGCCAGATTCTCGGTTGACGCCGGCACACCCTTCGCGTGGTTGCCGGTGACCACCACGCTGCTTTCCTCGCCCCAGCGGTAGCTAATGCGGTCATGCACGTCGAGGGACTGGAAGACCGTAGCCAGCTCATGGAAACCATCCGCGCGTGCCTCCCCCACCCCCAGGTGCAGGTTGACCTTGGCGTGGGCGCGCGCCTGCCAGATCTGCGGGGAGTCGTCTCCTGTCCTACTCATGAGGCTTCCGCCAATCGGACGAAGTCCTCCACGCCCAGCTTCTCACCGCGCAGGCGCGGATCGATATCCGCCGCGCGCAGCGCTTCCTCGGCTGCTGCGGCGGAACCATAGAAACCTGCCAGGGCGGCGCGAAGTGTCTTGCGGCGTTGGGCAAAGGCGGCGTCGATCAGCGCAAAGAGCCGCGGCCGTAGTGTCTCGTCGAAGGGGCGGGTGCAATCGATGCGCACCAACCCTGACTCAATCTTGGGTGCCGGCCAAAACACGTTCTTGCCAATCGTGCCGGCCTGGCGAACCGGTCCATAGAAGGATGCTTTCACGCTGGGGATGCCATAGACCTTGCTGCCTGGCGCGGCGGCGAGGCGCTCAGCTACTTCCAGCTGCACCATGACCAGGACGCGGCGAATGGATGGGTAGACCTCCAGCAGGTGGAGCAGCACCGGCACCGCCACGTTGTAGGGCAAGTTGGCTACCAAGGCGGTCGGCTCCCCCAACTCCCCTGCCGCAACGGTGAGCGCGTCCTTCTCCACCACGGTGAGGCGATCCGCAAAGTTGGCTGCCCGCGCCGCCACGGTATCTCGGAGCTTGCCTGCCAGGCGCGGGTCAATCTCCACGGCCGTCACGTGCTCGACTTCGCCCAGTAGTCCCAAGGTCAGCGAACCCAAACCAGGGCCGACCTCCACCACGCGGTCCTCCGGTTGCAGGTCCGCGGCAGCCACGATGCGCCGGATGGTGTTGGGATCATGCAGAAAGTTCTGGCCCAGCTTCTTTGTCGGCGTCACGTCGAGCTCAGCGGCGAGCTCGCGGATTTCCACCGGGCCCAGCAGGTGGGGTTGTGTCATGTCATCCAGACTAATACGCAGGGCGCTGAAGCTTTAGCGCAGGCCGAGCTTCGAGGTGCAGGCGGGCCATGCGCCCCAGCCCTGCGCGGCCTGAACCTTCTGGGCCACCGCAATCTGCTGCTCGCGGGAGGCCTGCCAGGCCTGCGGGGCGTACTCGGTGCCGCCAAAGGCAGCCCAGGTCGACGGGGTGAACTGCAGGCCGCCGGAGAAACCGTTACCGGTGTTGATGGACCAGTTACCGGTCGCCTCACACTGGGCGAGGGCATCCCATACGGAGCCCTCAGCAACGGCCGGTGCGGTGGACTTCGGCTTGGTACCGCGCGCGATCACTGCGGCGACGGCCTCGGTGCGCACATCTTCCTTGATGATGTCGTTGGACTCT
The DNA here is from genome assembly GCF_001815785.1 of Corynebacterium sp. HMSC056F09. NCBI lineage: Bacteria > Bacillati > Actinomycetota > Actinomycetes > Mycobacteriales > Corynebacteriaceae > Corynebacterium > Corynebacterium sp. HMSC056F09. Next base: position 102,828 of record NZ_KV821945.1, on the reverse strand, counting down.
TCCGTACCGTTGACCTTCACAATCTTGCGGGTCACGGTGCGCGAACCTGGGGTTCCCTCCTCGCGGACTTCCTCGGTGCCTTCTTCCAGCTCCGGGTCATCAACGTAGGTAGCTGGTGCGTCGAAGTCCTCCGTCTTCTCCTCTTCCGAGATGTCCACGCGGTCCACGGTGATGGCCGTGCCGGCCTTGACGGGAGCGTCAAGGTCCGGCGACACACGGTCATCCTTGCCCACGGTGATACCGCGGGCTTCCAGTACGTCCTCCACGGTCTTAGCCGCAACGCTGGCGTAGGACACAGAGCCACCGTCAGAAAGCTTAATGATCTTCGGGGATACCACCTCAAGGTTCATGCCCTCAGTCAGAACCTCATCATCCTCGACGGTCTTGGAACCGGAGGTGATAGCAGCGCCTGGGGCGATGCCGTCGAGGCCGCCCAGCAGGTCAGACACAGTGAGGTCAGTGGAGGACATCTTCGTCTCCACGCCATCGATGGTCACCGCAACCGGCTTGGCGGTACGAACGGTAATCGAGTCACCATCGGAGACCTGCTCAGACAGCGCCGGGTAGACAACGTCCTCCCCGCCAACGCTCACACCTGCGGCCTCGAGGGCCGCGTTAACATCACCGGCGAAGGTAGCCAGCTGGGTGGTCTCACCGTTGATGTCGAGCGTGATGTCCTTCTGAGAACCGACGGCAACGACACCACCCACAGCCAACGTGCCGAGCACACCGCCGGTGGCCATGCGCAGGGGCAGGGAGCGGGAGTTGTTGATTCGCTTGATCTGCTTCTTCGGGGACATAAACCTTTACTCGTCTCTGCGTTGCTTCGTGCCCAGAGAGGCCTTTGCACTCTCCTCAGCACCTGACGTGGCGTGCGAATGCACGCCAGCCGGCAACATCAAGGCCGGACTAACTTTGGATAACGATACGGTAACAGAGCGTAACGATCGAGACGTTCTCACACGCCGCCACCACTGGCAACACACTCGTCACACCAAACACGCGCGCCACCGTTGAGCAGCACCTTTGCTTTGAGTGAAGATCATCACACTCCGAAGACCTCGGCGAAGGTTTCAGCCACCTCTGCGGCCAAGTCCTCCACTTCTTGGCCGCGCGCCTGCGCCACGCAGCGGTACGTATGACCAATCAACGAAGGTTCATTACGCGCACCACGGAAGGGCTCCGGGGTCATGTACGGCGCGTCCGTCTCAATGAGCAGCTGCCCGGCTGGCGCGAGCGCTGCGGCTTGGCGCATCTCCTCGTTGCGCTTGAACGTCACGTTGCCGGCGAAGGACAAAACGTAGCCACGCTCCAGAGCCTCCTTGGCCACATCAAGTGGCGAGGAGAAACAGTGCAGCATGACCTTCGGCGCCTCAGCGCACTCCCCCAGCACGCGCATGAGATCCTCATCGGCCTCGCGGTTGTGGATCATCAGCGTCTTGCCCACCTTCGCTGCCAACTCGGCGTGCCAGTGAAGCGCTTCCTCCTGGACGTCAAGCGGCGCAGTTCGTTCCGGCTCATGATAAATCCAGTAGGTATCCAGACCCGTTTCCCCGATGGCCACGCAGCGCGGGTCCGCAGCCATTTCGCTCAGGCGCGCACGGGCGGCCTCGTCGAGTTCATGCGCCTTGGTGGGATGAATAGCGCAGGCCGCGTACACGTTGTCGAATTCCTGCGCCGCGGCCAAAGCCTTCTCCGCCTCCGCTAGGCCATCGCCCACGGTGACGATGCGCTCAACACCTGCGGCACGGGCACGCTCAACGAGGTCGGCGTCAGCGTCGCGGCAAGAGGCGAGGTGCGTGTGGGCGTCGATAAGCTGGCTCAAACCTTCGGCGGGAACGGGCATGGGGCGTGGCTTCTTCTTAGACATGGCTGCGAGTGTAGTCTTGCGCGCATGATAATCCGTGAAGCGACGGACGCCGACGTCCCCGCAATGACCGCCACCTTAAACTGGGCCATCCGGGAGACCCACTTCATCTTTCGCAGCGAACCCGCCACAGTGGAAGAGCGCACCGAGTATCTCCACCAGCTGCGCCGCGAAGCCTGTCCTTGTTTCGTGGCTTTCGATGACGATGGCGCGTACTTGGGCTGGGCACTCTACCGCCCCTACCGCGATCCTAAGGTGTGGCTGGGCTGCTACGAGACGACGATCTACGTTGATCCCACCGCCCACGGCCGCGGGGTAGGCACGCGCTTGCTCGATGCAGTCGTTCAGCATGCCCGCGAGGCGGAGCAGGTCCATACGCTGCTGGCACTCATCGTGGCGGACAACGTCGCATCCATCAAGTTGCATGAGAAGTTCGGCTTTGCCACTGTAGGAACGTTAAAAGAAGTCAGCCGCAAAGCTGGGCGCTGGATAGACCTCACCCACTTGCAACTCATGGTTTAAGGAACATCATGCACGTACGTCCCGCAGAGCTTGCCGACGCCCCCGCAATCGCCGCCATCTATAATGCCGCCTCCGCCGCGAAGCCGGCCACCAACCTAGTCACGTGGCAGGAGTCCGTCGAGGACCGCGAAAAGTGGCTCGCACAGATGGAGGAGGAAGGTTTTCCCGTCTATGTGGCGGTGAACGATGACGAAATCATTGGCTGGGCCGCCTACTTCCAGTTTGTCACCCCAGCTATCTACTACGGCACGGCGGAGGATTCCATCTATATTGCGGAGTCCGCACGGGGCAAGGGCGTGGGCAGCGAGCTCATGGACACGCTCATGGACCACGCGAAGGAAAATGACTACGTGGAGACGATGATTACCTACATCGTGGACACCAACGAGTCCTCGATTGCTCTACACAAGAAGTTTGGCTTCGTGGAAACCGGCCGCATGCCCAATATCCACACCAAGGACGGCGTGCGCCTCGGCTTGGTCCACTTGCAGCGCGACTTCGACCGCTCCTAAAGCGGCTGGATGGCCTCCCCACCCCAGTGACGGCACTACCCTACGCCCCACCCCAGTGACGGCACTACCCTACGCCCCACCCCCCAGTGACGGCACTGCCATTGTTGCCAAAGATCTGGCCAGATACCGCGGCGAGGCGAGAAACTTTGGCAACAACGGCGACTTCGGCTTGAGCAACTCGCCCTGCGCTACGCGGTCACAGACGGCAAACGCGTTAAGCCGACGCTGCCTGAAGCGGCACAATATCGTCCAGCTCGGCAAGAATTTTGTCTTCCGCAACATCCAAGTCGTAGTGAGTCTGTAACCCCAGCCAGAACTGTGGGGACATTCCAAAGTACTTGGCAAGGCGAAGAGCCGTATCGGCGGTAATAGCCCGCTTTCCGTGGACGATTTCGTTAATACGTCGAGGCGGGACCCCTATCGAAACAGCGAGTTTGTGCTGGGTGATCCCCATTTCCTTAAGAAAATCCTCCATAAGGATTTCGCCTGGGTGCACTGGGGGGAGCTTGTTAGTGGTAGTCAACGATCTCAACCTCCTCTGGCCCTAAAGCGGTCCACCGGAAGCAGATCCGCCATTGGTCATTGATACGAATACTATATTGACCCCGCCGATCGCCCTTCAACGCTTCGAGCCTATTCCCCGGAGGAATCCGAAGCTCATCTAGCCTCTGCACATAGCCCAATTGCCTCAGTTTGCGAAGAGCTACCGAGTGAATACGTGAATCTATCGAGGACACCCTCTCTCGATTCCATAAGCGCTCTGTATCCCTATCCGCGAACGACTGAATCATAAATGCACCATACCCCCCATAACGCGACACGTCAATAACGCGAGGCGTTAACTCTAACTAACGCTGCAATACAAAAGTTACCGCAACTAAGGAGGACCCCGCTAGGCAGCGAGCTCGTCGTCAATGTAGACCCGCCTGGTCGCGCGCAAACCCGCCACCAACATGCAGAGGCTGAGCACCATCAGCGCAATCAGCACGGCCGTCCAGTTACCGGTAGCGCCGCGCACAACGCCCACGAAAAGCGGCAACAGCCCCGCCAAGATGTAGCCGCCTGGCTGGACGAAACCAGAAAGGCGCGCGGTCGTCAGCGCACTCCGAGTGCGGGCGGTGAGCAGCGCCAGCGCCAGCGGGAAGCACATACCGCCGATCCCCATCAGGCAGGCCCAGGCGAGCGGGGCGGCGTCGGCAGCCACAAGGACCCCACCCCACCCAGCGCAGGTGCACAGCGCCAGCACAATAGGTACGGGTGTGAGGCGGTCCAAGCGAGAAATGAGCCAGGGCATGATCACGCCGCCGGCGATGTTAAAGACACCGATGACGGCAAGTGCCACACTGGCGGTATTCTCACTCACCCCCTTCTCCACCAGCATGCGCGGCAGCCACCCCATCTGGACATAGGCCATGGAGGACTGCAGCCCAAAGAAGAAAAGCATGGCTACCGCCGTGGGCGAGGTGTACATGGGCTTTGGCGCGCCCTCACCGTCGACCGCGCCGTGGGCAACGTCCTTGCCAGCCTGTGGAAGGACCACTATCCATGCCACCAGCTGCGCGATGGCGGGCAGGCACCAGATCCACAGCGCACCTTGCCACGTGCTTTGCATCACCGCGGACAGCGGGCCAAGGGCGCTGGATACGCCCAGCATCGTGGTGTAGGTGGTCATCAACGCCACCAGCGTGCGGCCCGAACCATGTTGCTTGATCCACGCGGGAAGCAGAACGTTGGCTAGAGCGATGCCGCCGACAACGCCCAGGGTCAACGCAATAAACAGCGGGAAGCTGCTCACCCACGGACGCAGCGCCAGGCCCACCACTAGGGCCAGCGTGCCGCCGGCCAAGGTACGGCTGAGCCCGCCCCGCCGAGCAATGGGCACGGCGGCCAAACCCATGGCCGCGAAGCACAGCCCCGGAAGTGCGGTAAGCAAACCCGCCTGGCCGGAGCTGATTTCAAAGAAATCTTGGATTTGCCCCAGCACCGGCGCCACCGACGCGATGCCCGTCCGTAGGTTCAGCGCGGTCAGGCAGACAACAACAAAGAGTAGGACGGGCGCCAGGGAGCGCCGAAACGCCGAGCCCACGCCTTTACTTCTGAACCGGGGCCCACTCCGGGCCGGTCTCACCAAGCTCCGGGTCGAGCTTAGCCACCAGCGGCTTCGGCTTCTGCAGCGTTGTACCCGGCGTAATGTCGACACGCTTCCACGCAGCCTGCTGCGCCGCGTAGTCACCGGTGATGATCGGGTACGGGTGATTCTCCGGCGGGAGGTCTACGCCAACGAGTTCGACCGGCATATCATCCACCACGTCTTCAATGCGCGGCTGTGCGGCCCAGACGCCCTCACGTCCCAGGGTCTCGTGCACCTTCTGTGCGGTGAAGGGCAAGAACGGGGTCAACATTACGTTGCAGTCGGAGACCACCTGCAGTGCGGTCCACAGCACGGTGGCCAGACGCTCGCGCTGGGTTTCATCCTTGGCCAGCTTCCACGGCTCCATCGCCGCGACATAGGCATTGGCCTCGCCGACGACGTGCATGATGGCGGTCATGGCCTGCTTGAACTTGGACTGCTCGAGGAAATTCGCGGCGGTGGTGAAGGTCTCCTCCGCCAGTGCCAGGATGTCCTTGTCTGCCTGCTCCAGCGCGGCCGGGGCCGGGACCTCGCCGAAGTTCTTGTGGGCCATCGACACGGTGCGGTTGACCAGGTTGCCCCAGCCGTTGGCAAGCTCGTTGTTGATACGGCGCACGAACTCATCCCAGGTGAAGTCAGTGTCATTGTTTTCTGGGCCGGCAACGGCGATGAAGTAGCGCAGTGCGTCTGGGCCGAACTCCTCGAGGAAGTCCTTGACGTAGATAACGACGCCCTTGGAGGAGGAGAACTTGGAGCCGGACATGGTCAGGTATTCCGAAGACACAATCTCCGTGGGCAGGTTGAGCTCACCGTAGGTGTGCAGCTCACCGCCCTTGGAGCCCTTGCCCGCGTAGCCCAAGAGCTCTGCTGGCCAGATCTGGGAGTGAAAGGTGATGTTGTCCTTGCCTTGGAAGTAGTAGTGGCGTGCCTGCGGGTTCTGCCAGTAGTCCTTCCAAGCCTCCGGGTTGCCGGTGCGGTGGGCCCACTCGATGGAGGAAGACAGGTAACCAATCACCGCGTCGAACCACACGTAGAGCTTCTTCGCGCCGTTATCCTCCCAGCCTTCGACCGGAATGGGAATGCCCCAGTCGATGTCACGGGTCATGGTGCGCGGGCGCATATCCTCCAACAAGTTGAGGGAGAATTTGAGGACGTTCGGGCGCCAATCCTCGCGGCTCTTCAGCCACTCTTCGAGGACGTCCTTGACCGCAGGCAGGTCCAGCAGGAAGTGCTCGGTATCGATGAACTCCGGGGTTTCACCGTTGATCTTGGACACCGGGTTGATGAGATCTACCGGATCGAGCTGGTTGCCGCAATTATCGCACTGGTCACCGCGCGCGCCATCGGCACCACACAGCGGACAGGTTCCCTCGATATAGCGGTCAGGCAAGGTACGGCCCGTGGACGGCGAAATGGCGCCCTGGGTGGTCTCCTTAATCATGTAGCCGTTCTCGTACAGCCCCTTGAACAGCTCCTGCACCACCGCGTAGTGGTTGCGAGTGGTGGTGCGGGTAAAGAGGTCATAAGACAGGCCGAGCCCAGCCAGGTCGGTGACAATCTGGCGGTTGTAGCGATCCGCCAATTCACGAACCGTCACGCCTTCCTTATCCGCCTGCACGAGCAACGGGGTGCCATGCTCGTCAGTACCGGAAACCATGAGGACGTCGTTGCCACGCATTCGCTGGAAACGGGCGAACACGTCGGAAGGAACACCGAAACCCGCCACGTGTCCGATGTGGCGGGGTCCGTTGGCATAGGGCCAAGCAACATTAACGACAACTGTCTCAGTCATGGCCCCTACTCTATCGAACACCCCCTCACCGGCAATGCAGTGAGGGGGTGTATGAGAGAAATGCTCGCGCCAGAACTAGTTCTTCTGGCTGTGCTGGCGGCGGCGGGCCTTGTAGGCCTGTTCGCGCTGGAACTCGCGGTGCAGGCGACGCTCACGCGCCATCTTGCGCTGGAAGGCCTGGGACTCGCGGTACTCGCGGTAAATCACGTCGTTGCTCAAGTCCTTGTAAATAGCGAACATGAGGCCGACAAGGATGAAAAGGAATGGCAGCGCCGCCACGATGGTGACGTTCTGCAGGTTCGACAGGGAGTCCTCGCTGGACAGCAACAGGGTCAGGCCAACGGCTGCGGTGAGCACACCCCAGGCGGCGGATAGCCACGGCTTAGCGGTGGTAGCGCCAGACTGGGACATCGAGCCCATGACTGTCGACGCCGAGTCGGCCGACGTAATGAAGAACGTGGCCAGGAGCAGGGCGGCGACGATGCCCGCGATGAAACCACCGGGGAGGTTCTGCAGCAGGTTGAACAGCTCCTGCTCGGCAGACTCACCGGAGATGGAGTTGCCGTTCTGCTCCATGTGGATGGCGGTACCGCCGAAGATGGCAAACCACACCGTGGAGACACCAGCCGGGACGAGAAGCACACCAACGCAGAACTCGCGGACGGAACGGCCGCGCGAAATGCGGGCGAGGAACATGCCCACGAACGGCGACCAGGAAACCCACCAAGCCCAGTAGAAAATGGTCCAGGTAGATAGCCACTCGCCAGCGTTTCCGTTATCGGACTCAGCGGTACGAGCGATCATCTCGGTGAAGTTCGCCAGGTAGTTACCAATGGAGCCTGGGATCTGGTTCAAAATCGACACGGTTGGGCCGAAGACGAACACGAAGATGGCCAGCAGAGCCGCCAAGACCATATTGGTGTTAGAGAGGTACTGAATACCTTTGCCTACACCCGACATGGCCGACAGAATAAAGGCCAAGGTCAGCACGAGAACGATGCCGATGACGACGTTCTGCGTGGGGTTCTCAATAATTCCGGAGGCCTGCAGGCCTGCCTGAATCTGCATCGCGCCGAGGCCCAGCGAACAAGCGGTGCCAAAGACGGTGGCGAAGATGGCCAAGATATCAATGATCTTGCCTGCGAATCCGTCGGCGGCGCGCTGGCCAATGAGCGGCACGAAGGCCTGGCTCAACAACTGCTTGCGGCCAATACGGAAGGTGGAATAAGCGATGGCAAGCCCCACGATGGCGTACACGGCCCATGGGTGCAGGGTCCAGTGGAACATGGCCGTGGCCATTGAGGTTCCTACCTCATTCTCACCATGGCCCGGAACGCCGTTCTTAAAGTAGTTGAGCGGCTCGGAAGCACCATAGAACATCAAGCCGATGCCCATGCCGGCAGCGAACATCATCGCAATCCAAGAGGCCGTGGAGAATTCCGGTTCCTCGTTAATCTTGCCCAAACGAATGGTGCCGAACTTCGAGGCCGCAACGCAGATAACGAAAACCACAAAAATGGTCCCGAAGAGCACATAGGCCCAGCCAAAGTTATTCACCACGAAGCTCAGAGCATTGCTGGAGAAGGAGGCAAAGCTCTCTGGAGCGGCCAAGCCCCATGCCACAAAGGCGGCAACGAGCAGGCCGGCGATTCCCACAATGGTCCAGTCGATCGGTGAATCAATGCCGCCTGGGCCAAACTTCTCGTCCTCTTCCTCCTCCACCGGCGCGGGAGCCGCCTCAGGATTGAACGCCTTATTGGTGAGCATATCCTGGAGCTGGCTTGTGGCCGAGGCCTCCTCGAGGCGCTCGTCGACGGTGCGGTATTCCTCAACCGCGGCCGGCGAGCTCTCGCCTTGGGGCACAGCCGAAGACACCCCCGTGTCCTTTACATTGTCTGCATTCGTCGAGTCTGTCATACCTCCCGACCTTGGTGCTGTCTCATCAACTAGTCAAACTAAAACGGAAACAAAAAGACTATTCACCACATGCATTTCGGGCATATAGCGTTCCTAAAGCGTCTGTCACGAGCTTCTTTGCACGACCGCTATTCCACCGCAGCTGCCGAATCTGTACCGCAACTGTGCAGCTTGCCAGCTTGTTCGGAGGCACTTCCGAGGTATGGCATCCCTACCGCGCATGCCGCGGCCACGCCGGGTGACATAACGATGCCATAACGATTGGCCCAAAAGAGACGGGCATCACCAGAATTTATTGTTAAAGCTCAGCCGCGCGCGGCGAGGTATGCATCATAAAGTTCACGGTTGGACCACTCGGTTCCCGCTGCTGCTTGCTTGCAGGCATCCTTGGCCCGCACGCCCCGCTCAACCTCCGCACGGACCTGCTCCACGAGGGCCTCCAACGACACGGGTGCGGCATCCCCGCCCTCGATGACGACGGTGATTTCACCCCGCGCATTCTCCTGCGCCCACTCGGCAAGCTCGCCCAAGGTGCCACGCTTGATTTCCTCGTAGGTCTTCGTCAGCTCACGGCAGACCGCAGCGCGGCGCTCCGCGCCGAGGATCGCTGAGGCGTCGCCAAGCGTCTGCGCTAGACGGTGCGGGGATTCAAAGAAAGCAATGGCACGGCGCTCCCCCACGAGGGACTCCAGCCAGGCTTTACGCGGTCCGGGTTTGCGCGGCGGGAAGGCATCGAAGAGGAAATGCCCCACCCCCAGTCCGGAAAGTGCAAGCGCAGTCGGCACCGCCGAGGGCCCCGGAAAACAGGTCACAGGCACATCCGCTTCCACCGCAGCGGTGACGATGGAGTGCCCAGGATCGGAGACCAGCGGCATGCCAGCATCCGACACCACGAGAACCGTGCCCGTCCGGGCAGCGTTGACGAGCGCGCGCGAGCGCTCCTCTTCGTTGTGGTCGAAATTGGAAACCACCTTGCCGCGGATCTCTACCCCCAGCGCCTGGGCCAGGTTACGAACGCGGCGGGTGTCTTCCGCAGCGATCACATCCGCGTGGCCCAACGCCTGCATCAATCGAGCAGAAGCATCACCGGGATTTCCCAGCGGCGTGGCGGCCAGGATGACTCCACGCGGCAGGGGTTCAAGCTGAAGACTCATACCCCCAGCATGGCACACGCACGCTAGACTCTTCCGCGTGAGTATCGCTATCCCTACTGATCGATCTGGCCACACCAGCCGCGCGCGCGTCCCCGCCGCCCGCGGCATCCATACCCGGCCAGCTCCCCCTGCTCCCCGGCACTACACCTGGACCAAGGCCGACACGATCAGCACCGCTATCATCGCTGTGCTGGCATTCATCACGCGGTTTGCAGGTCTCACCGCACCGGTCTCCGAGGGAACTCCCGTCTTCGACGAGAAGCATTACGTGCCGCAGGCATGGGATATGGTCACCAGCTGGCACAACCTCTTCCTCGGCGGCATCGAGTCCAACCCGGGCTACGGCCTGGTTGTGCACCCACCGCTGGCCAAGCAGATTGTCGCGATATCGGAGGCCATCTTCGGCTACACCCCACTGGGCTGGCGGGCCATGGCCGCGCTCTTTGGCGTGGGCACCGTGCTACTCACCATGGCGCTGGCACGCCGCTTGTCCGGTTCCTGGCAGGTGGGCTTCCTCGCCGGCCTGCTCGCCGTGTGCGACGGCGTGCTGCTCGTGGCCTCCAAGTTCGGAATGCTTGACATCTTCCAGGTCTTCTTCATCGTCGCCGCTGCCTGGGCCTTGGCGCGGGATCACCAGCAGATGCGCGAGCGCCTGCACGCCGCCTTCCTGTCAGGCACGATGGGGGACTCCGACTTCGGCCCCAGATTTGGTTTCCGGTGGTGGCGTTTTACTGCCGGCGTTTTCCTGGGGCTAACGCTGGCCGTGAAGTGGTCAGGCCTGTACTACATCATGTTCTTCGGTCTCATGAGCGTTTTCTCGGATCTCGCTCTGCGCCGCTTGTATGGCGTACGCCGCTACATCGTGGGCACGCTGGTACGCGATACCCCAGCAGCCCTGGCCTCACTCGTTGCGGTCCCCGTAGCCCTGTATGCGTGGTCTTGGCGCGCTTGGTTTGCCGATGAGACCGCCGTCTACCGCCACGCGAAGGTTGACGGCACGATCGAGGATGGCTCTTGGTTGCTCCACCTCCCCGAGCCTCTTGCCGGTTGGTTCTACTACCACTCCTCTGTGCTGGAGTTCCACGCCTCCTTGACCTCCTCAGGTGGCCACAGCCACCCCTGGGACTCCAAGCCATGGGCTTGGCTGGTGGCCGCACGCCCCATCCTCTACTACTCCTCCACGGACATCTCTTGCGGGGACGGCGGATCCTGCCGCAGGATGCTGTACCTCTTTGGTACCCCGGTCATTTGGTGGCTGGTCATCCCGGCGGTGCTGTGGGGACTGTGGTCCTTGCTCGTGCGACGCAACCGCGCCTTCCTCATCCCGCTTGTGGGTGCCGCGGCGGGTTTCCTGCCCTGGCTCATGGTCTTTGACCGACAGATGTACTTCTTCTACGCCACGGCGTTCATTCCGTTCGTCATCGTGCTGATCTCTCTGGCTTTGGGGCAAATGATTGGACGTGGACGGGTTCTACGGTGGCGCTGGCTCACGGAGCTTTTTGGGGCCGCGATGCCGCTGGGCACCTTCCTTACCGTGTGCTACGCCGCGCTCGTCGTGGCAATGTTTGCCTACTTCTCCCCGATTCTCTACGGCTACCTCATCCCGGATTCTTGGTATCACTCCATGATGTGGCTACCGTCCTGGACCTAAGCCCCTGGCCCTACCCCCTCTGGCCCAAGCCACTTAGGCTTGGGCCCTTAGACTCGGCCTCGTAGACGTGGCCTTTAAGGCTTAGCGCGGGTTAGCGGACAACGTCCTATACACGTCCCGTAGCAAGAAGCCCCGGTCGGCCGCCCACGCCCACCCCAGGCTGGCCGTTGCGAGACCGGTGCCGATGAGGATATAAACCTGCTCCGCGACAACGCTGCCCAAGGCAAAGTCGCGCATGGTAAAGCCGCACAAGAACGCGAATATCGTGCAGACCACCGGCAGCAATCCAGGCGCTGAGGCTGGGCGCCAGGCAGCAAAAACTAAACCGCTCGCCAGGCCGAAGCGCAGCGCCGCAGCCTCCATCAGAAGGTGTGCGCGCTCCGGGTCGGCCCCTTCCGCGAGGGTTCCTTCACTGCCCAGGGTGGTCAAGCCGGAAGCACTGACGACGACCACGATCGCCCAGATCAGAAACGCCACGGCCAACACTCCGAGAGCTACCCGAGCCAGCGTGAGCGATGCCTGCCGCGCGCTGGAGGCCCGCTGCCACTCCGGCTCCACGCCAGCCAGGATGACTTCCGACAAGTCCTGCGGCGGGAGGCCCTCAGGTTCCACGAGGCTCAGTGAGCGAGACAAGGCCGCCGCCTTCTCCCGGAAGGCGGCACACTCCGGGCAGCCGGAGACATGCGCGTCAATGACATCGGGCGCCAGCTGCGGGGCTTCCCCATCGAGCTGCGCGGAGATCGCCGCTTGCACCTGCTCATGCGTCAGCACGGCTCAACACCCCATCCACACTCGCCCGGCCGGAGCCGAAGACAACGATCATGAGCAGCGACACGATGAGCACCAGCGGGTACTCGATGCCACCATCGGCGGCGAAGAGTCCATTGCCCATATGTACGAAGTACAACGCACAGGCCATAAGCAGCGCCAATGCCCCTGCCACAAAGGTGGTGAGCAGGCCGACTACGAGGGCCGCCCCGCCCAGCATTTCTGCGAAGGCAGCCAAGTACGCCGAGGTCTGCGGTTGCGGAACTCCCCATGCGGAGAATTGACCGGTTACCTCGTCCATGCCGCTAAAGAACATCTTGTCCACACCGTGCGCGACGAAGATAACTCCCAGCACCGCGCGGAAGATGAGCAGCGCGGCATCGCGTACGGCGGGTCTATTCATGGTTCATAGACTACCCTGGATGGCCACCTCCCTCCGAAAGGACTCCCCTCCTACCATGCACATGTGGACCTCGCTGGACACTCCGCTCGGCCGTCTTCTCCTAGTCGCCTCTTTGCGGGGTTTGTCAAGGGTGTATTTCCCCGGTGAATCCCCGGATTTCAGCGGTCTGCAACGCTTTCCCGATGGCCCTACCAGCGCCCGACACCCCAGTACTGCGGGCGCTGGTGTTGCGGGGGCCGACGCCCTCGTCGCCGCTGCCCAGCAGATCACCGAATACTTTGGGGGCACGCGCAGGGACTTTGAGCTGCTTCTCGACGTCCCCGCATCCCCGCACACCTTCCGCGACCGCGCGCAACGTGCGCTGCGCGATATCCCGTACGGCGAGCGCTGGACTTATTCGCGCCTCGCTGCTGCCGCCGGTAGTGCGAAGGCCGCCCGCGCTGCTGGAAGCGCCTGTGCCACCAACCCGCTTCCCATCGTGGTGCCGTGCCACCGCGTCGTTCCGGCAAGCGGCGGCCTCGGTTCCTATCGTGGGGGCACAGCCGCGAAGCAGATGCTGTTGGAGCACGAGGCCACGCTCTGCGGCACGAGGCCGTGAGAGCCGTGGGGAACCGATGAACCGATTCTGCAGTCTAAAAAGGCATGACTAGTACACAGATGGCAAACGATACGAGACTTGTTTATGACTCCGCGGGGCTTGGCCGCCCCGCCTGGGCAATGACCTCCCCGCTTCTCCAGGAGTATTACGACACCGAATGGGGTATGCCCGTCCATGAGGAATCCGCCCTACTGGAACGCCTCTGCCTGGAAGGTTTCCAGGCCGGGTTGAGCTGGGAACTAGTGCTGCGCAAGCGCGAAGCCTTCCGCGCTGCCTTTGTGGGCTTTGATGCAGACCTACTGGCCAGCTTCGGGGAGGAAGAAGTCGAGCGCCTCATGAACAATGCGGGGATCATCCGCAACCGCTTGAAAATCAACGCGGTGCTTAACAACGCGAAGGCCACGGTGGCCTTGCGGGAGACAGGCGGGCTCGATGAATTCATCTGGAGCTTCCTGCCCGCTGACACGATTGCGCCGGAAAGCGAAGAGGATATTCCAAAATACACGCAAGAAGCCTTGGACATGTCCAAGGCTTTGAAGAAGGCCGGCTTCAAATTCGTCGGCCCAGTGACGTGTTTCTCCCTGATGACGGCCATCGGGATGGTTGACGCCCACCTAGTAGGCTCCCATCGCCGCGGCACATCCGGCATCTGGCCGGCCTAGGGGCCGGGTGGATTAACCAACTCGGCGGGCTGCTAGGTCATCGCGGCGCTGGCGTGGAGAGGGATGGGGACCGTCGAAGCCATCGTCGCTATCGCCCTCCGAGTAGACGGGCAGGTAGTCAAAGTCCGGGCTTTCATCATCGATTTCCAGGATGAGTGCGCCCGGGCGGCGCAAGTTGGGTGGCAGCGACTCGGCAGGGTTCTCCGCATTACGCACACCCAAACGAGCGCGGCGCAGGTGGTAGACGCGTCGGCGCAGCAGCTCCCGCTCGCGGCGCACCTGGGCGCGCAGTGCCACCAGGTAGACCATGGTCATAACGCCGGCAATACCCGCCAGCCACCACGTCCAGCTCCCCACGACAATGCCCAGGCACACCGTAGCTACCACTGCTACCGCCAAGCCGATGAGCGTGCGCTGGCGGCGCTGATAACGCGTTGCGGAGGCTTCCTTTTCCTTCACCGGATCCCAGCCACCGCGGCCCAGGCGGCGCTGGGCGAAGGCCAGTTCCTCGGCGGACAGCTCGGTATCGCTTCCGCTCACATCCTCGTCCTCAGTCTCAGCAGCAACAAGGTCCCCGCCCTGCGGGACTGCGTCCGAGCCTTCCTCTGTGTCTTCGGCATCAGCGCTCTCCGCTTCAACCGCTGCTTCGTCGGAGTTGCTCACATCAGACGCAGCCGGTGCTTCCTCCACCGCGTCGATGGCACCCGGATACATCAGATCAACCGGCGAGGTATAGGTCTCATCGAAGTCATAGGCATCCACGGCCACGCCGGCGTTGGCAGGAGCCGTGAATACCTCGGCAGCATCCGCCTCAACGTTCTCAGCCTCCTGCTCCGACCCATGATCATCCTCGGCAGCGTCGTCGGAATCGTCCTCGAGCTCGAAGTCCGTCTCGGCGTCCTCAGCTTCTACGACTTCGCCATCAATCGTGTCCGCCACTACGGATTCGGCAGCGCTCTTTCCTTCGCCATCGCCCTGGAGCGACTCCGCGGTATCAGCAACCCCCTCGGCCTCAACCAGCTCATACTCGGCTTCCTCATCGCTGGCCTCCGCTGCTGCCGGAGCGTGCGGGCGGATATCGTCTTTGCCCAAGCGCGGTTTACGGCGGCCCGGCACGGAGCCAGAATCTCCTTCGAAGAGCACGCGGGTCTCTTCAAAGGCCTCACCTGTGTGGCTCATCGGACGCTGCGAGCGCAAAAGCAACGGAGCGAGGATGAAGAGCCACAGCACGATTACGAGAATGATCGGCACGGCAGTCATCATGTGGCTGAGTCCCACTTTCAGGGGTCGACGAAAAAGGGAATATAACTAGGCCCCTACTCTAGCTGCCCAACCCCGCCCCGTGGGCACCAACGAACCCCTAAATTACAAGGTTGTTACTCAAGTGAAAGCAGAGGTAGTTGACCGAAACAATCCCCCAACCCATCACCGGCTTAGCAACAGCTAAGCCACCTGCTAAGCCAACAGCTAAGACACCTGCTACGCCCCCGCGATTCGTCCCGCCGCACGGAGGCGCTCCACCGCCCCAGAGGCAAAATCCTCGCGATTAAGAGCCAAAAAGTGATGGTCCCGCCACGCGCCGTCGATATGCAGGTTGCGGCGCAGGAACCCTTCATCGCGGAACCCGTTGCTGTGCAGCACCTTGCCTGAAGCGGGGTTCTCCGGCAGATAGGTCGCCGTCACACGATGCAGCCCCACACGATAAAAGGCATGGTCCACGCCAAGAGCACAGGCAGCAGTAGCCACGCCCGCACCGTGCACCGCGGAATGCACCCAATAGCCAATCCAGCATTCGCTGACCCCTCCATGCTGGATATTGCCTAAGGTCAATTGCCCACGGAAGTGGCCATCAACCTCAATGACCAGCGGCACCACTGTCCCGGCCCGGGCCGAGTCACGCAGAAACACCAGGTGATTCCACCAAGCCGACTGGGAGTGCGCCGCATCCCACCCCGTCGGCAGCGTCGGCTCCACCGGTTTGAGGAAATCCCTATCCTCGATGCGCTGCCGTCGCCACGCCGCACCGTCCCTCCGCAACAGGGGGCGTAAACGTAGCGTCGCCCCGCGTGGGAAAACGCGAGACTCCCGCAGCCGTACCGCGGGTGTAGCTTCTGGCCAACCCGGATGATCGGGGTTGACCCCACCGGTGGCGGGGGTGGAAAAGCGCCCCGCGGCGGTACCAAAAGGATCAAGCATGACGTGTGTGCCGGCGGCTAGCTGCGCTGGGTCAGGAACAGGACGTCCACCACGTCCCCGGGACGGATCTCTGTAACTTCCTCCGGAATGCGGATCATCGCGTTCGCTTCCGAGAGCCCTGCGAGCAGGTGCGCCGGCGCGCCCGCCGCACCGCCCAGTCCTTCCACCAGATAGTCGGAGGTTTCGGCATCCCGCATGAGCCGGGCGCGGATGTAGCCGCGGCGTCCCGGGCGGGATTCCATGTGGTTGAGCACGCGTGCGCGCACCACGCGGCGTTGGCCGCTGCGCTTGCCCAGGGAGAGACGGATCAGCGGGCGCACAAAGACCTCAAAGATAACCAGCGCGGACACCGGGTTCGAGGGCAACAGGAAGGTCGGGATGCGCTCCTCCCCCAACAGACCGAAGCCCTGGACCGATCCTGGGTGCATTGCTACGCGTGAGGTATCCACATCTCCCAACTCATCAAGGACCTCGCGGATTTCTTCCGAACCCGCGCCACCCACGGCACCGGAGATCACCAGCACCTCGCTGCGCGCCAAGTAGGTTTCCAAAGCCTCGCGCACGCGACGCGGCTCGCCGGCGGCGATGCCGACGCGGTGCACGTCGGCGCCGGCCTCCTTCGCAGCCGCTGCAAGCGAATAAGAGTTCACGTCGAAGACTTGCCCCAGGCCGGGCTCGCGGTCGACGTCGACAAGCTCCTTGCCAAAGGACACGATGGTCACGCGCGGGCGGGGGTACGCCAGCACCTTCGAACGCCCCACCGCCGCGAGCAGGCCAATCTGCGCTGGGCCCAAGATGGTACCGGAGGACACGGCTACATCCCCGGGCTGAATATCGTCGCCCACGCGGCGCACGAAGTCCCCCGAGCGCACCGGGCGGTGCGAGGTCACGCGCTTGCGGCCACGGTCGGTCCACTCGAGGGGAAGGACGGCGTCGGCAAGCGTCGGCAGAGGCGCGCCCGTGTACACGCGCACCGCTTGCTTGGGCTGCAAACGCAAAGGCTGGCGCGACCCTGCAGGAACCTCCCCCACTACAGGCAGGGAACGCTCAATCTCCGTCTCGGTGGCGGGTGCATCCGCATCCTCAACGTCGTGGCGGGAGCGTGCCTTGAGGGCTTTTTCTCCCCCAACGTCCACGGCGCGCACGGCATAGCCATCAATGGCTGCTTGCGGAAACCCCGGGAGCGGCTGGTTTGCCTGCACCTCCTCCGCGCACTTGAGACCTAGGGCATTCGCGATGGCGATGCGTACCGGCTCAGGTGTCATCGCTGCATCAAGAATGAACGCCATCTGGTCATCGACCGAACGCATGTACCGCCTGCCTTTACTCTGGGGTATGTGGGGCCTAAAGGGATGGAAGTTACTGGAGTAGAGCTTAGCGCGCTGGACGTGTGAAGGCTTAGCCCTTCAGCCCCTTTTCTTCTTCGTAGTCCTCCACAATCTTCTTGATCGCCTTGTAGAGCGCAGGACCGTACTTCTCATCACGCAGACCAAAGTCAACATTGGCCGGAATGTACCCACCCGGGTTACCCAGGTCATGGCGCTTGCCTTGGTGGACTACGACGTGAACGGGGTGGCCTTCCTTGATAAGGAGCTCGATGGCATCGGTCAGCTGCAGCTCCCCGCCCTTTCCTGGCTTGATGCGGCGAAGGGCATCAAAAATCTTCCTGTCGAGCAAGTAGCGCCCAGTGGCCACGAGGTTCGAAGGCGCATCGTCCGGATCCGGCTTCTCCACCATGCCCACGACCTTCTTCACGCCCGGCGCGTTGGTGTCCTCAACGTCGAAGACGCCGTAGTTATAGGTCTCCTCGCGCGATACCTCGAAGGCGCACAGCACGCTGCCGCCCAGGGCGGCGCGAACCCGGGCCATCTCCCCCATGACGGTGGCCGGCAGGACAATGTCATCCGGCAGCATGACGGCGAAGAATTCTTCGTCATCCTCCAACACGGATTCCGCCAAGCCCACCGCGTGGCCCAGGCCCAGCGGTTTTTCCTGCTCCACGGAAATCGGGTGGATCAACTGAGCAGCACGCTTGACCTTGGCCACTTGCTCGTCTTTGCCGCGGGCGTCGAGGGTCTCGACGAGATCGGGGAACTCATCAAAGTGCCGCATCACTTCCTGCTTGTTCGGCGCGGTAATCACCGCAAGGCGCTGGGCGCCCACGGACGCGGCCTCTTCCGCAATGAGTTCAATACCCGGCGTATCAACGACGGGGAGCAGCTCCTTCGGTACGGTCTTGGTGGCGGGCAAGAAGCGGGTGCCCATGCCAGCAGCGGGAACAACGACCGTAGCGATCCCGGTGTGGGAATCCTCGTGTGCAATAGCCATAAGTTCCACTTTACAATGCGCCCTTCCCGCTCCCGTGCTGCGCTACGCCGTCCCGCTATGATTGACAACCATGACGACCTCCCCCAAGGACGCCTTAAGATCCTCACTCCTGAACGCTCGGCGCGAGCGCAGCGCCGAGCAGCGCGCTGATGACAACGCCGCGTGGTGCGCCGGTGTGGGTGAATTACTCACTCCTGCGATGCGTGTTGCCGCCTACCATCCCCTGGGCACAGAGCCGGGTGGCCCCGACTTCGTGGAGACCGTGTCCGCACTCTGCAAGGAGGTCTACCTTCCCATTTCAGGCAAAAACGGTGAGCTCTTGTGGACGCTGTATGGCGGGCCGGAGGCCATGCGCCCAGGGGCATTAGGGATTGCAGAGCCCGTCGGGCAGCGCCATAGCAGCGAAATCCTGGCGCACCTCGACCTCATCTTGGCGCCCGCAATGGCGGTGAGCGAGTCAGGCATGCGCCTCGGAAAAGGCGCCGGCTACTACGACCGCGCACTCACCCCGCTTCCCACTGGGAACCCGCCTGTCGTGGCTCTCGTCCACTCCAGCGAGGTCCGGGACGTCCCCTTCGAGGAACACGACCGTCCCGTCGATGGCATCCTCACCGAGCGCGGGATGCGCTGGCTTTAATCGGCCCCTTCTCAGATTCCATGCCGCCGCCTGGGAACCGCGCGGGTCGGAGCGCAGTCTAAAAAGGTATGGACTTTCTTCACGTTCTGCGCACCCCCGGGCATCGCCGCAGCGTTCTTCTGCGCCGCGTAACGGCCGCAGTCTTGCTCGTGGCCGCGGCGGCCAGCGCGCTCGCTTCTACCCGTGAGCAGCCGCGCGTGGTGGTCATGGCCCGGGACGTCGCCGCCGGGGAGACGCTGGCACTTGGCGATGTCTCCGTGGCCCGCGTCCCCTCCTCCGCTCTCCCCGCCACGGCGTTGGGGAGCAACCCGGAAGATGCGGTGGGGCGAGTTCTGGTGGCGGCGGCCAGCGCCGGCGAAATACTTACCACCACCCGGCTGCTCAGTTCGGACCTCATCGCAGACTTCGGGATGGAAGACGGCCACCTTATCCCACTCACGCTCGCCGAGCCAGACGTTGCCCGCAACCTCCATCACGGCGATACGGTCAATATTGTCGGTGCCCTCGACGGTGGTGACGACGCTTCCCTCCCCGCCCGCGGTTCAACGATTGCCCGTGGCGCACGCGTCGTGTCGGTGGGTGCCGGCGGAGAGGATGCCCGCGCGCACACACTCCTCGTTGCGCTACCAGCCGAAGCAGCCGAAGCTGTGGCAGCCGCGTCTCTAGCGCAGCCCCTCACGGTCGTCATCGTAGGCGATCGCGCCCACAGTTAGTCAGCTCTGTGAGAATCGCCGCGTTTACCCCAAAAGGTCGTCATGGAATGTTGCCACGACACGCAAATGCTGCCTACTATATGTCCATCCACCCAGGCGCTATAGCTTGTGCGTCAATCCTGCCCCATAACTTGGTGGCAACACATGCCTTGAGCGCTCGACAGTGGTCTTCTCTACTCCAGTAATTCCCCCGCTTCTTGTTTAGTAAGCGCTCCTACTTTTCAAGCCAAGATGACCTCTCTACCCAGCCCCTGCTGGCACAACTCCTACTGGGCATCATCCATTTGAACACCACGAGGGCGCTCACCACGCGGCCTGCAGTGCAGGCGCGAGAACGAAAAGCACATACATTGCAGAAAAGGACACATTTCCATGCTCAAGGGCTTTAAAGATTTCATCCTGCGCGGCAACGTCATCGAGTTGGCCGTAGCAGTCATCATCGGTGCCGCCTTCACCGCGATCGTTACCTCCATCACCGATCACATCATCCAGCCGCTGATTAACTCCCTCGGCTCCCCAGACTTTGGCGGCTTGGGCTTCGCAATTACCGATAGCCCGGAGACCTTCCTGGACTTCGGTGCAGTCATCACCGCCCTTATCAACTTCCTCATCGTTGCCGCTGTCATCTACTTCGTCATCGTTGCTCCGATCAACGCCGTCACCGAGCGCGCAAAGCGCCGCCAGGGCGTTGACCCGGAGGAACCGGCTCCGACCACCGAGCAGCTGCTCGGCGAGATCCGCGACCTGCTCGCTGCTGAAAACGGTGGCACCACCACCAACAAGCCTGGCTCCAACATCTAAGCCAGAAGCCCCAAGCCTAAAAATCCCGCAGAACCGGCATTTCGCCGGAGTTCTGCGGGATTCTCTTATGCCTCCGCCCGCTGCTCACGCACTACTGCGTGGTGCCAAAATGCGGCGGCATGTTCTCGCGGTAGAAGGCCTCCCCCGTGGCCTCGTCCTCGCTGTCACCACCGGGGCCGCCTGCGTCCGCATCAAAGCTCACGGTGCGCAGCTCATCGGCCCCTGCGACGGAAGAAGAGCCAGCGGCCCCAGACATTGGCCCGTGAGGAACATCAAAACTGCGATCGTAATTCTCGGCCGTCGACGGACGCTTCACGCGACGGCGCGCACGCGGGGTACGCGGTGTGGAATCAGCCATTAGACGCTGGACTTCTGCAGCTGATCAACGAGGTGGTGCACCAAGGGGGTCAGCGTAGCCATGCCATCACGTACCGCCGCGCGGGAAGACGCGACGTTGACAATCACCGTTGAACCAGACACTCCCGAAATGCCGCGGGATGTGCACGCATCCACCGCACCGCATGCTTGGCCGGACGAGCGCAGGGCCTGCGCCACGCCAGGCACCATTTGGTCCAGCACCGCGCGAGTCGCCTCTGGGGTCTTATCGCGCGGGCCAACGCCCGTGCCGCCAATCGTGAGGACCAAGTCAACGCCCCCGACCACGCCGGTTTCAATCGCCTGCCGGATCTTGGACTTCTTGGAACGAACGATTACTGCGCCGTCGACGGTGAAATCAGCTTCAGCCAACAGTTCGCCCGCCAAGCGCGACGTGTCCTGCGCTGCATCATCTGGGTGGTCGGTAACGATGACGACGAGCGCGCGGCGCGGTGCTTGCACACTTTGTTCTTGTTCGCTCGCGATGAGGAAAGCGTCATCTGGTTCGGTGACATCATCGAGTTCGCGTGAGGCATCGCGCCCCAGCAACTCAGTTGCGTCGGTGTTTTCTGCCACGGAGGTTCTCCTTAAAGGTAGGGGCGGAATCTTCCGGTAGTGGTTTCTTCACAAGGTCTCAGGGTGCGGTGTTCGTGCGGCGCTCACGCACCGCCCAAGTATTTGTTAACTTACTCGCTTGCCAGAGTTACCTCTACCTTTCTCACATCTTCGCTGTCTCGGCTCCGTACCTCCAGGGTCACGGTCGCGCCGAACTCCTGGGAACGGGTTGCCGCGATGAGGGCATCAGAGCTTTCAATAAGCCGATCGTTGACGCGGGTGACCACGTCACCAGACTTGAGCCCTGCCTTATCGGCTGGGCTATCGCGTTCTACATCGACGATCTCCGCACCAAGGGTGTCGCTTTGCGCGCGGACCTTAACGCCCAAGGTTGGGTGCTTGACCTTGCCATTGTTGATGAGCTCATCGGCCATCCGCTTGGCAAAGTTGGAGGGAATAGCGAATCCCAGACCGATGGAACCGCCCTCGGAATTCGAGCTACCCGATAGCGAGGCAATCATCGAGTTCATTCCAATGATGTTGCCTTCCATGTCCACCAAGGGACCACCGGAGTTGCCTGGGTTGACGGCGGCGTCGGTCTGGATGGCGTCGATCAGCGAGGACTCCCCACCTTCCTGCGAAGCACGGACGGGACGGTTCTTGGCCGAGACAATTCCGGAAGTCACCGTAGCGTTGAGTCCCAACGGGGAACCTACGGCAACGACCTCTTGCCCCACCGCGGCTGCGTCCGAATCACCGAACTGCAGGAAGGGAAGATCGTTAACGTCATCAATCTTGATGACAGCAACGTCCGTGGTCGCATCCGAGGCCACAAACGTGGCGCTATGGCGGGAACCATCATTCATGGTCACTTCCAAGCGCCCGCCTTGATCCGCGCCGGCGACGACGTGGTGATTGGTCAACACGTAGCCGTCCGGGGAAATAATCGAGCCCGAGCCCTCGGCACCGCCGGAGCGGGTAATGGAGTAAATGGATACCACTGCTGGAAGTACCTTCGATGCCACGTCCTCGACGGAGCCGTCGGCAGGCTCTTTACCGGTGCTGTTGGCCACCGGCTGGCGCTCCAGGACCTCATTGACCGTCGAGGGGGAGGACTTGTCTTTGCCCACCGTTCCGACCACCACGCCGGTAACACCGCCGGCAGCGATGAAGGCTACGAGCATCATGGACAGCGCGGTGCCCAGGCCGACCTTGCGCTTGGCCTTAGGCTCATCGCTCGGTTCCACGACCCGTACGCCTGCCCCCTCTTGGCCCCCGAAGAACTGGTTCTGATTACCAGCATGCGCCGCAGTGTAGCGCTGACCGGCATAAGGCTGTGTTCCCTCCTGCGAGTGCTGCCCTGCCGAAGGCTGCTGTGCTGCCAAACGCTGCTGACCTTGTTGACCGAATCCATAATTCGAACCGCCATACGGCGCCTGCGCCCCGTAAGGTGCCTGGGAAGGCTGGTTGCCAAAAGAAGTAGGCCGGGCTCCCTGCCCCGCCTGGCTTCCGTAGGGCGACTGTCCGCCTTGCCTCGATGTATCCGACCGCGGCTGATTCCAGCCATTCGATTCACTTCCCGCAGAAGGTACCTCGCCTCGCTGCTGTGATTGTCCCCGTCCGTCAAAGTTCTGCGGGCTATCCATGGGGTTATCCATGTTCGAATTCCTCATATTCATGTCAGGTAGTGTGCACCATCGCGCTGGCGCGTATCTGATACTAATCTGCCAGTGTGCTACGAGAAGCTGGACGTTTCCTGTGCGCCTTGAGCTGGGGTGATCCCTGGCACACTAGCCCTGATTGAACCACCGCTCCGCAAAGATATGGCCGCGGTCGTTGCGCTCTTTCGGTTGGCTGACCGCGGGGTCGTGTAGCTGCCCCGCTGACTGCTGCTCAGCGGAGAGTTCGGACTGGAAATCGTAGGGCAAGTCTTCCAGCCCGTCCACCAAGGCATCACCTTCGGTGGGGTGCCCGGGCAGGATAACCTCCATGCGCGTTCCGCCGTCCGCGGAATCCTTGATGGTGATCTCTCCATTGTGCCTCTCCACCACGGATTTCACGATTGCTAGGCCCAATCCGGATCCCGGCATGGCACGGGCTTCAGCAGAACGGTAGAAGCGCTCAAATACTTTGTCCCGTTCCTCCGGAGCGATGCCGGGGCCAGAATCGTCAACGCGCAGGCGCACCTTGTCGGGGGCGATTTGCCGCATGGACACGCGCACGGTTCCCGTCGGCGGGGACCACTTCGCAGCATTGTCCATGAGGTTGAGGGTGGCGCGGCCCAGGGCAAAAGGATCGCCGTCGATCATCCACGGGATAAACCGCACGCGGAAGTCCACGTCAGGACGGCGGCGCTTGGCGCGGTTGAGCGAATTCTCCAACACTTCGTGCAGCTCAACGGGCTCCGGCTCCTTTTCAGTGGCGTCCTCGCGCGCTAGGTCCACCAAGTCACCGATCAGGGTGGCCAATTCCGACATTTGCGCCATTACGTCATCTTCGAGGTCGCGCCGGTCTTCCTCACTGATGCCAAACCCGCCACCGGACTTATTGAGCATCATGAGAAGCTCAATGTTCGTCCGCATGGACGTCAGCGGGGTCTTAAGCTCGTGGCCGGCATCAGCCACAAACTGTGATTGCTGCACGCGCGCGTGCTGCAGGGCGGAAAGCATTCGGTTAAAGGACACAGTAAGTTGTGCCATTTCATCGTTGCTCTCCACGGCAATCGGCCGCAGGTCATTGGTCTGCGTCACGTAATCAGCAGCCCGCTTGAGGCGAGCGATCGGCTCCATGCCGGTCTTGGACACCACCATTCCCGCGAAGACGGAAAGCAGCACGCCAAAGGCCACGATAATCAGCAGCGCGGAGCCCACCGCGGACACAATCTCCTCCGTGGGACCAAGGTCCTTGGCCAGGACTACCGTGGCGCCACCTTCCTGGGACTTGGCCAGCACGCGCTCACCACCCAGGGTACGGATGGAGCTTTCCATGGTGTCCCCGTCCGGTTTAAAGTCCCCACCCACCGGCAAGGCGTCACCATAGGAAAAGGTAGCTGCTGGCGGAGAGATAGAGACCCGAGTCGAAGGATTGTAGAGCTTAAAAGAAGCGATCTCCTGATCGATATTCTCCACGAAGCGCGGATCCTGTGCCTGCTCCATCAGCACGTCCGCTTGCTGCATGATTTGCTTGTCGACGCTCGCCGTCATCGACGCCGCAACCAACCAGTAGGTCACCAACGTCATCACTGCCACCGAGACAGCGACAACGACACCAGTAACCAAAGAAAGGCGCCACCGAAGCGGCGCCCGCGAAGCCCAGCCGCGACGACCTGACAGGCCCAACCACGCCGTGGAATCTAGGTCTTCAGAAGGCACCGCGTCGGGCGCGGGCCTCCGCAAAATCACGCGATAGCCTCCCTCATGACATAGCCGACGCCACGCACGGTGTGGATAAGTCGCGGCTCGCCATCTTCTTCGGTCTTCTTACGCAGGTAGCCGATGTACACCTCGAGAGCGTTGCCTGAGGTAGGGAAATCATAGCCCCATACTTCTTCCAGGATGGTGTTGCGGGAGAGCACCTTGCGCGGGTTCTCCATGAGCAAGCGCAACAAGGCGAATTCGGTGCGCGTCAGGGAAATCTGACGGTCGCCACGAGTGACTTCACGCGTATCGGCATCGAGCTTGAGGTCCTCAAAACTCAGCTGGGTTTCAACGGGCTGCTGCTTGCTGATCGACTCCGCAGCAGCACGACGGACCAGGGAACGAACACGAGCCAAAAGCTCTTCAAGAGCGAAAGGCTTGGGCAGGTAATCGTCGGCACCCGCATCGAGCCCTGCAACGCGGTCAGACACGCCATCACGAGCCGTGAGCACGAGGATTGGACGGTCCCAACCCTCACTGCGCAAGGTTCGGCAGACTTCCAAGCCGTCCATGTTCGGCATCATCACATCGAGGATGAGCAGTCCTGGGTTCTCCCTGTGGACCATCTCGACAGCCTCTACGCCATCGGCGGCCAACATTACGTCGTAGCCATTAAACTTCAAGGAGCGGCGAAGCGATTCGCGTACGGCCTGCTCGTCATCCACGACAAGAATCTTCATGTTTCCAATTATGTCCTATCTAAGGCGCATTCACGAAGTGGGCCTAGTTCTTTCGCCCCCTTAAATCACCCCTTAAGATTTTATTCACCCCACTACCCGTGGCATCAGCGAACGCCCAGACAAGAAAGGCACCGCAGCCGAGCACTGCAGCCTCGAGAATGAGTCACTGCAGCGGGCAACTAGGCCAACACAAATGCCCCGAGGGATTCACTCAGAAAGGGTGAATCCCTCGGGGCAGAATTCGCAGCCTTGAGGCTTAGAAAGCCTTAGAACTGCTCCACGTCGACCAGGCCGAGCTTGGCGGCCTTCACCAGACGGCGCGGGATGCGCACGGTCTGGCCGTCGATGGTGACTTCCTGGAGGGCGACGTTGTCAGCCTTCCACTGGGAACGGCGAGAGTGGGTGTTCGCGCGGGACTTCTTAAACTTAGGAGTTGCCATCTTTTCCTATCCTCCTTACGCGTTCTTCTTCTTGCGGCGAGCCATTGCACCGAAGCGCTGGTTGAACTTCTCAACGCGGCCAGCGGTATCCATAACGCGCTGGGCACCGGTCCAGAACGGGTGGGACTCAGCGGTGACGTCAACGACGATGAGCGGGTACTCGTTGCCGTCTTCCCACTCAACGGTGCGATCGGAGGTAGCGGTGGACTTGGTCAGGAAGGAGTGGCCGGTACCGGCATCCTTGAAGACCACCGGGTGGTAATCCGGGTGGATATCTTTCTTCATATGTCGATTCCCTCAGGGTTGAACTACGGGTCGGTTCCTTCCGCAACACATCTCCGGCGTGGAAGGAAGTGTGAAAGGATCGTGCCCGAGTTGGGTCTCTATACTTACAAACTGTGCGGCTCGTGCCGACAACTTGACATATCCTACAGGCCACCAGCATTAAAACCGAAATCGCTCTGGCCTCCACCGCCGCGCTCCGACGGACAGAATCCACAACCACACCCCTCACCTGCCCCTTCGGCAGGAACGCGCGGTAGATCAGGTATAGATCAGCCGTAGCTCAGGTATAGATCAGAGGTATCCACACCGGCCCGCACGCCGGCGGTGATTAGGTTCTGCAGGCTGTGGCATGTAAGATTTCCCCTTGCTGTTGTCAAAGTAATCGTTTTACGCCCCCATCAACTGGTGTTCAACGGATTAAGCCTCCTGCTCAACCTCACTTTTTCGAGCGCCGCGCCTCACCGCGGAAATAGGCCTCCGTTAGTCGCTTTCGATGTGGGCGGCTAGGAGAAAGAAGACCCATGTCGGCTATTTGCCAGGTAACGGGCCGCAAGCCGGAATTCGGCAAGCAGGTCTCGCACTCGCACCGCCGCACCTCGCGCCGTTGGAACCCCAACGTGCAGCGTCGTCGGTACTACCTGCCCTCTGAGGGCCGTACCATCACCCTGACCGTTTCCACCAAGGGCATGAAGATCATCGACCGCGATGGCATCGAGTCCGTCGTGGCTAAGATTCGCGCACGTGGGGAGAAGATCTAAAGATGGCACGTAATGACATCCGTCCAATCATCAAACTGAAGTCCACTGCGGGCACCGGTTACACCTACGTGACCCGTAAGAACAAGCGCAACAACCCGGATCGCATCACCTTGAAGAAGTTCGATCCGATCGTCCGCAAGCACGTCGAATTCCGCGAGGAGCGATAATTTATGGCTAAGAAGTCAAAGATCGCCAAGAACGAGCAGCGCAAGGAAATCGTCGCCCGCTACGCGGAGCGTCGCGCTGAGCTCAAGGCAATCATCAAAAACCCGAACACCCCGGACGAAGAGCGCCTCGAGGCGCAGTTCGAGCTGAACCGTCAGCCGCGCGACGCCGCCCGCGTCCGCGTCCGTAACCGCGACTCCGCTGATGGACGTCCGCGCGGTTACCTCCGCAAGTTCGGTCTGTCCCGTGTCCGTATGCGCGGCATGGCTCACCGTGGTGAGCTGCCGGGCGTTCGCAAGTCCAGCTGGTAAAGGGGTACCCATACAATGGCTGTCAAGCGTAATAACCACAAGAAGTTCCGTATGGAGCAGACCCGCCGCCCGAAGAAGAACCCGCTCAAGGCCGAGGGCATTGAGAAGGTTGACTACAAGGAGATCAAGACCCTGCGTCTGTTCATCTCCGACCGCGGCAAGATCCGCTCCCGTCGCGTCACCGGTCTGACCCCGCAGCAGCAGCGTCAGGTTGCTACTGCCGTCAAGAACGCACGCGAAATGGCTCTCCTGCCGTTCACGTCCCGCTAAACACTAGCTGGTTTCAACAGCGCACTTTTGCCGCTGTACTCGTGACTCACTAGGACAGGACAAAAGAGCTTTCAGGCCGCCGCCTCCTTCCCCCTCTCGGGGCAGGCAGGCGGCGGTCGTCGTTTTCGCGGCTAGGGCGGTTGCTCTGCCGCCCCACAAATTCCCAGTGCTACATTGAAGAGCTAGAAAGCCCCTGACGGAAAGGCAACTAACACCTAATGCCGCTGCACGAATCCCTCACTGATCTCAGTGAACTGGCCGCCCACTGCCACTCCCCCGCCCACGCGCGTGGACTATTGGAAGAAGCCCAGGACCTTCTGCGCAATGCCACCGCCCACCGGACCGACGGGGTCGAGCTTGCGGCGTGGTTTTCCCGCGTGGTCACCGATATTGTTCGCTCCCCGGGTCTGGCTAGCCCTGTGCGGCTGACAGGCGCTGCCGCCCGCGGGGATCTTCTCCCCTCACTCCCCATCACCTGGCTGGGCGCCGACGAGCAGCTGGAGCAAGTCATCATCGAGGCCGGATTGCCCTGCGGCGCGGTGGAGGAATGCGCCTCAACCCGCGCTGATGCCGGCCTGCCGCTGGGCACCGGCGGCGAGGAGGAACTCTATGCCGAGGCTGTTTCGCAGCGCCCAGCGCCCCTCAAACTCGTGGATGGGCTGCCGGACCGCTCCGCCGAGGTGTCCATTCGCCGTTCCCTACTCGCCCCCGTTTCGGCCATCGCCCGCTGGGCGGCGCCGGCACCTCGGCCCACCCCTGACCGCCTTGCTATTGGCGTGGAGCGCGAATTGCTCACCGCAGCCGAGGCAGAAGGCCTGAGCCTGGCGTGGGGCACGGGCATCGCGCTGGAATTGGGGCGGTGGTACGAAGGCGTCGACAAGCACAGCGTTATTCTCGAAGACCTTCCGCCATTGGACCGCACCGCCTACGGCTCGGCGTGCCGCACAGTCTCCGCTGCCGTCGAATCCATAATGATCCGGCACGGTAATGTGGTTAGCTGAAGTCAAAGCTACGCTTTGACGAACGCCGTTCGCGGCGGGGTGTACGATTACTGACTTGCTGTCAGTTATTGCATAAGTTTTATCGAAGGGAGTCCGCCTCATGGCAGGTAGCGTTGGCAGGCCAAGGAAGAATAGCCCACGCCGCCGGGGAAACACCGCGCGCGAGGAAATCCTGGATGCCTCATCCGAGCTCTTCACTACCCAGGGCTTTGCGACAACCTCGACGCACCAGATCGCCGATGCCGTCGGCATCCGGCAGGCATCGCTGTACTATCACTTCCCTTCCAAGACGGATATCTTCCTCACGCTGCTGAATTCCACCATCGAGCCCTCACTCGAGCTGGCGGAGGAGCTCGCGGCCTCGGATGCAGCGCCGGCGCAGCGCCTGTGGTCCCTGGTGGCCGCGGAGTCCCGCCTGCTCTTGACGTCGGCGTGGAACGTGGGCCGCCTGTACCAGCTTCCGGTGGCTAACTCCCCGGAGTTCGGCGAGTACCACGAGCAGCGTGATCGCCTCAAGGATCACTTCCGCACTGCCGCCGCTGGCATTGTTGGTGATGATGACCCGCGCGTGGAGCTGCCTTTCCACATCGCGCTTTCCGTCATTGAGATGCGCCCCAACGATGGCACCGCGCCTTTCGACGCCTCGCAGCGCGTGCCGGAGCAATCCGCCATGCTTGCCGACGCCGCCCTAGCAGTCCTCGGCACCACCCCTCCCGACAACGCCGAAGCCACTACCTTGGAGCTGCTGAAGAACCGCAACGACTCCATCTCGGCAGCCGCCGCTGCCGCGGCCGACCGTAAGAAGACGACGCGCTAACGACCGTGCCGGATGGCGTAATGCGCCAAGAAGGTCTTATACGGTTTATAGGCCTTTTCGCCGTCCGCCCGAAGACTGTCCACGAGGCGATCCATCTTGTGGTTGGTTTTCTTTTCGGTCCAGTCCAGAGCCTCAGCAATCTCGCGCACCGAGGGAATATCGGCATCAGTTGAGCCCGGCTTCTTGAGGTAGCTGGCTAGCTGGCAAAGCAGCTCCTCCTGCTCATCGTTGGGCACATGGCGGGTGCGGGTGCGCTCCTCATCGAGGTCCTGCTCGCGCTTAGTCCGACGCGAGTAGTTGCTGTTTTCGACATCGATGTAAAGCTCATAAGGGCATTCCGGGGTTTCAAACGTAATTCGTGACGGGCCCGGCGGCACGGCCGCCACCGAGCGCGGGCCGAGATCGATGCGGGAGAAACCCTTAACCCCGCGCAGCTCGATGCGCAGCGGAATGTGGCTGCCTACGTTGCAGATCATCCAGCCTTGACCGCCGTACCACAGTTGGAAAAGCTGACGGTGCAGGGTGAGATCCCCCTCGCCAATCCGGAAGTCACCAGCGCGGCCGACGACTACTTCCTCGCCTGGTGCCATGACCAGTACGCCGCCGATCAGGTCATCGATGCGCAACCTGGGCCCCCGGGGCGCGTCGTGCGATGGGAGTGGCTGTTGCTGGCTCATGGACACCTCCGTAGGCGGCTGGACAATTCGCGCACATCGCCGTTCGGCTCGGCGATATGCCTCAACAATGCCCTACAGTGTAGCGACTCTCACCACAGTACTGCGGGGACAAGCCGCTTGCCCCAGCTTGTTGGGGACTAGGACACGATGGCCCATGTCACCACGAAAATGAGGATGATGACAACAACGGTGACTGTGATGATCAGAGCGTTCTGATTATCCTTTGCGGCTGGTTTGGCAGCTCTAGGCTCTGCCGCGGCACGCTTGTGAACGGTAGCCCCCGGTACCGCAGGAGTCACCGGCGTGGAGGGAGATACCGTCCCGGGTGAGGCGACAGGGTTAGCGGGAGCTACAAAACCGGTCGGCATAGCCTGCTCGACAGACCCAAAGGAACCGGCAGGTCGCGGCCAGTATTGCGTCGGCTGCCCAGGGGTTTTTGCCTGCCGTGGCTGCGCGGGTTCCGTCGCCTGGTTGGTGGTGGGCTGGGAACGGGAGACGTCGTCAAGCGCGGCAATGAAATCCCGGGCGCGCGCATAGCGTTGCATGGGCACGCTATCCAGCGCCTTGTTCAGGACAGTCTGCACCTGAGTCACCACCCGTGCGGTGTCCTTCGCCAGGAACGTCGTGAAAGCATCACTAGACAAGTCCGGGATGCGCCGCTGCCCTTCCCACTCACTGCGCGGCATCGTGTCCTTGAGGTGATGCAGCGTGAGCATCTCGAATGCAATAAGCGCTAGCGAGTAGTCATCCGCGCGCGCCGACATATCGTCATCGCCATAGGCATGACCATTATTTTCCGGGGCCAGGTACTTTTCAGTGCCCACGATGTGGCCAACCTTCGTCAGACGGGATTGCCCCTCTTCGATGCTGATCCCGAAATCGCTGAGCACGGCAGGCGGCAGGCTGCCCGGGGTCTTGCGCAACAGGATATTTGCGGGCTTGATATCGCGGTGTACCCACCCGGGATGTAGCTCGTGGTGCATGTAGTCCAGCGCCGAGGCAATCGGCGTGAGGTAGTAGACCACCTCAGCCACGCTAAACCCCCGGCCTTCCTGCGCGCGTTCCCGGATGGCGTGCGCCAGGGTTCCGCCGTCGATGAACGCCATCATCATGACGTCGTCACCGCGCGGCGTGGACTCCTTGGAATAGAACTGGACCACTCCCGGGTGACTGCCAATCTTGGTCAGCGCCTTCATTTCGTTGTTGAAGCGGGCGCGGGAGGCTTCATCGCGGACATCATCCAGCAGCACCTTGACGGCAAGCTCACGAGAAAGATCCGGATCGGTGGCATGGAAGACCTGCCCCATGCCGCCTTCACCCAGCAGGTACACGTTGGTGTACCGCTTCTGCTGGGTCAGCCATTGCACGAAGTAGGAATTAGTCACCGCCCCATTGCACCATATGCACAACCAAGCATGAGGGTGCCATGTCCCATCGCCCCCAAATGGAGGGGACTTCACCGTGGTTCAGTCAGGCATGCGGGAGCCAGTTATGCTACCTGTTGTTCTCTATAGTTTTCCAAGGACCCTATGACCACCCCAGGATTTGGCACTAACCCCTACGAGCACACGAGCCCTGTGCACGGCGGGCCTCAGCAGACCCAGCCCGACCAGCGCAACCTCGTTCCGATCATCTGCGCGATCGCCATCCTTATCGCACTCCTGATTTCCGGTGCCGTGATCTGGAATCACGTCCGCTCCACCGGCCAGGAAACCCCCAGTACCGCCGAATCCTCGGAGCAAGCGCAATCCTCCGCGGAAGAAACCGCACCAGAAGACGACGAAGAAGAGGACACGGAAGGCGCGCCGAGCGAGGAAGCACCAGAGACCTCAGCCAGCCCTGGAGCTGCTGACGTCCCAGAGGGCCTAACCGCGGCCGGCTGGTCCGACTACCCGGAGGCGCGTTGCCAGCAGGGCGAGGACATGGTCTTTGCCGCCGCGGGCTCCGATCCGGATTCGCACATCGTTATCTGCGAAAAGCAGGACTCGCTCTTCTACCGCGGCGTGTGGTCTAACGGTGCCGCTTTCGGACCGGCCCGGGGTGAGGGCAGCTCCTATACCGCCTCCATCCTCGACCCCACCAGCGGCGAGGACACCGGTTCCGTACTCACCATCCGCGGCACGGACTATGACATCGATGGCGAGGCCGGGACCTTCGAGGATTACTGGCCGCGCTAGGGGTCCTTAGACCGCGCCTTGCTGACAGCCTGCATCGGGCCATTCCACCTCGGCGGCGGCGAGCTGCTTGACTAGGCGCGTGAGCATCTGCTGGGCTTCTCCGTAGTCCCCGGATTCGGCCTTGGCATAGATGGCCACCGCCACCGTGTGCCCGCCCAGTGAGACAAGCCCCATCTGGCGGGCTTCATAGGCCCCGTCCTCGGCTGGGCCCCAGCCGCCCTTCATGACTGATCCTTCGAGGGTGCCCAGCCCATACTGCTGTGCGGGATCGGGCTGTCCCATGGCTGCCAGAACGGGGTCAGTGCCCTGCTGGCATCCCAGGTCGGCGACAAACTCTGCTTGCTCGGCTACCGGCCACTGCGTTTGGCCAAATGCACTAAAGCCGGGGCGCGGCGGCGTGGCGGGGACAGTAGCCGTGCCAATGATCTCCTGGGTTGCCTGCGCGGCGTGCTCTCCCCCACCCAGTGCTTCCCAGAGGGAATCGGCCGCGGCATTATCGGAAAAGGTAATCGCCCGCGACACGGTCTCCGGATCGGCCACGCCGGCGCGCTCGGCGGCAATGGCCAGCGGCACCTTCGCCGTGGACCATGCGGACTGCGGGTCTGTGATGCCTGCTGCGGCGACGGTATCTGCGCCGGCCACCGCGATTCCGGTCCCCGGGTTGTCGGCCGCGATGGCTTCGAGGGCTTCGTGGATGTCGGAGGCCTCAATCACGGGTGGCTCCTTTTCGGGGGTGGACTCAGGCAGGGTGGGCTGGGGGCTGCTCGCTGCCGTGGGTTGCTCCGGCGCGGAGACATCGCCGATGGTGCAGGCGCTTAGCGACGCCACCGCAATCCCCGCGATCACCACTCGTGCTGCTGCATGTTTCATCATTGACCGCCTGCGTATTAGAGGATGTACACAACCGCATTGTTGCCACCTTTGCAGGTGACAAATTCACCGTTATCGGAGCAATCCATTGTGTAGTTCTGCTTGGTGGTTGGGCTGTAGGCCTCAATCGTGGCGTCATACTCATGGGTATCCACCCAGTGCTTGACGTACTCGTCGCGCACTGCGTTGGCGAATGGCTCCGACGTCACCTCAGTGCCGCGGTAGACGCTGTTGAAGTTGCCGCCGGGCTCATTTTTCCGCGCGGCGTCGTTCGCCGGTATCGCCCCCGCAGGCAAATCGGGGTGCTCCGGGCGTTTCTGTGAGGCGGAGCTCGTCGTAGTCTCCTCCGTGGTCTTTTCCGCCTCATCCGCCGCGGAGGCCGTCTCCTGGGTGTCGTCGTTGTCCTCAGTGAGCTGCGCCGCGGTGGTCAGGGGCGCATCAGCCTGAGTTCCCGTGCCGCTATTTTTAAAGAAGATAAGGTAGGCCAGCGCGGCAATGACGAGCAGCACCGCCAAGATCAGCACGGCAATGAGCACATACTTTCCGCCGTTGCCGGAACCACGGTGTGCCGGCGCGCTCTCCGAATAAGCAGTGGAATAAGCAAACGGCTGTTGTTCGTACTGGCCGCCGCCCTGCGGTGCTGACTGGGGCGGGAATTGCTGGGTGGGAAACTGCTGCTGGGCGTAGTTGCCTTGCGCTCCGGAGTGGGCGAAGGGGTTGGAGTAGTTGCGCTCACCTTCCTGCGGGAAGGCCCGAGGGTGCACGGGGCGTTCCTGGGTGGGCGGGGCCTCAAAATCCACAGTGTCCGGGTGAGTTTCCTTGCGGGAAGGCTGTGGCTGGCCACCATTTCCTTGCGGGTGCTGGGAGCCGAATCCATGGTTGCGATCTGAATCAGTCACCGAGGCCTCCGTAGATCTAGACATGTCGAGTGCGCCCTGTGGGCACGTTTCTATCTTTACTATCTTTACACAGCCGCACTGGTGACGGTGGCGTTCGTACGCGGTGGGGAGTACTCCCACGGGAGTGTCTCTCACACCACACGGACGGTGTCACAGAGTTTAAATTATTAGAGGTACCTCTTTGCTCCCCCTTCCTGCGCACGGAAAGGCTGTTATTCTCCCGCCATGACTTTTCCTACCGGCCCTTCGGGCACGCCGCCGCATAACTCCGGCCCTTCCGGCTTCGGTTCCCCCGGGTTTGGCCGCCCCGGCGGTTCTCCCGTTCCACCCGGCCAGCCACAGGCTCGCCCGAGTGGCTTTGGCAACACACCGCCGTTTGGTGGGCAGCCAACAGGTGCCCCCGCGCCGTCCTCCTTCGGTGGTGGCGCACCTACACCGCCGCCCCAACCCCAGCCGTCCCAGTACTCCGCGCCTGCTCC
Organism: Corynebacterium sp. HMSC056F09; assembly: GCF_001815785.1. Classification (NCBI taxonomy): domain Bacteria; kingdom Bacillati; phylum Actinomycetota; class Actinomycetes; order Mycobacteriales; family Corynebacteriaceae; genus Corynebacterium; species Corynebacterium sp. HMSC056F09. The sequence goes on along the minus strand of NZ_KV821945.1, from coordinate 68,001 downwards.
TCCACAAGGCAAGGGACGATTCAGCGGCGCTATTGCGGCGCTGATCTCCCTATTCATCGTGCTGGCTGTGGTCCTCGGTGTGGGCGCGTGGTTTATCTGGGGCCGCGAATCCTCCGACGATTCGCAGACCGGTGCCTCCTCTGAGCCGACGACGACCGCCTCGCTCGCGGGAGCTCCAATCACCACGTCCGCGCGCATCGACACCGACTTGGAAGCAGGCGGCGTAGTCATTGCCCGCACGTTCTTCCCGGATTCCTATGTCTCGCAGTCCGGCAGCACCAACATCGCTGACGTGCAGCTGAGCGAAGGACACAGCCAACTTATCGCTGTCTTTGGATTTAGCGATGACCGCGCAAATACGAACGTTGCCAGTGCCACCGTTACCGTCAACGGCGCTGACGGTGCTGAGCTGGCCTCCTTCGAGGTTCCAGCAGAGGAAGCTCTCGAAATGCCCATCAACATCGCAGACCACCAGGAACTGCGCTTTACTTTTACTTATAAGGACGCCCGCGGCAATCCCGCGGACAACTCTGGCTTCGCGGTGGCTTCCCTCCACGCGCAGTAGCGCGCACCGCCGGGCCATCACGCCGTGGCGCCGAAGCTGCCCTTGTTGCCAAAGTTATAGGCTCTGACCGCGGTGGCGGCGCATAACTTCGTCGTTTAGGGCAGTTATTGTCCTCGAGGGATAGCTCGCGTGCACGCGAAAGCCGCCTCCCCTTCCCACGCAGTGGTGCGCAGGAATGAAGGAAGCGGCTGTGTGCTGCCCATGGCAGCGCCTTTGCCAGGCTTAGTGGAAGAAGTGGCGAGTGCCGGTGAAGTACATGGTCACGCCGGCCTTCTGAGCGGCCTCAATGACCTCTTCATCGCGGATGGAACCACCCGGCTGAACCACGGCTTTGACACCAGCCTCGAGGAGAACCTCCAGGCCATCGGCAAAGGGGAAGAAGGCATCGGAAGCAGCGAAGGAACCTTCGGTGCGGTTGGTGCCGTCGGCAAGCGTGTTAGCGCGCTCGACTGCCAGCTTTGCAGAGTCCACGCGGTTGACCTGGCCCATGCCCACGCCCACGGTGGCGTTGTCCTTGGCCAGCAAGATGGCGTTGGACTTCACCGCACGAACGGAACGCCAGGCGAACTCCAGCTGCGCCAGGTCGGACTCATTCAGAGCCTCACCAGCAGCCAGGGTCCAGTTGGCCGGGTTATCGCCCTCTGCCTGGTAGGTATCCGGCTCCTGGGTGAGCACGCCGCCGGAGATGAACTTAACTTCGCTCTCCGGTGCTTCATGCTCGGCCTGCAGGATGCGCAGGTTCTTCTTAGCCTTGAGAACCTCGATGGCGCCTTCCTCGTAGGACGGAGCCACAATAACCTCGGTGAAAATCTCCTTGACCTGCTCGGCCATCTCCACGGTGACCTCACGGTTCACAGCGATGACTCCGCCAAAGGCAGACATCGGGTCGCAGGCGTGAGCCGCGCGGTGAGCAGCCGCGATGGACTCCTCAGACACCGCGATGCCGCACGGGTTGGCGTGCTTGATGATGGCCACGCACGGGCGCTCGTGATCCCAGGCGGCGCGCCAGGCGGCGTCGGCATCCTGGTAGTTGTTGTAGCTCATCTCCTTGCCGTTGAACTGCTTCGCGTTGGCCAAACCAGTGGTACCGATGCGGGTCACGGTTGCCTTCTGGTGAGAGTTCTCGCCGTAGCGCAGCGGGGTGGTCTCCTCGCCCTCGCTGAGCTGATCGACGAACCATGCGGACACCGCGGCGTCGTAATCAGCGGTGTGCAGGAAGGCATCGCGGGCCAGACCGCGGCGCTGCTCCAGGGTAAAGCCGCCGTTGGCCACAGCGTCAGCTACCTCGCCGTAGCGAGCCGGATCCACGACCACAGCAACAGACGGGTGGTTCTTGGCAGCCGCGCGCACCATGGACGGGCCACCGATATCGATCTGCTCCACGCAGCCATCAAAGTCTGCGCCAGAAGCCACCGTCTCACGGAAGGGGTACAGGTTCACCACGACGAGCTGGAACGGATCCACTTCCAGCTCCTCCAACTGCTTCAGGTGGTCCTCCTTGCGGGTATCCGCCAGGATCCCCGCATGCACGCGCGGGTGCAAGGTCTTGACTCGACCCTCGAGGCACTCCGGGAAGCCGGTGAGCTTCTCGACGGGCGTGACCTCAATGCCCAAGTCCGCGATCTTCTTCGCGGTGGAACCGGTGGAAACGATCTCCACGCCGGCCTTATCCAGGGACCGGGCAAGGTCCTCCAAACCGGTCTTGTCGTACACGCTGATGAGTGCGCGCTTGATGTTCTTACGATCTTCGCTCATGGTACGGGGACTTAAGCCTTCCTTGCGGTAATGAGAGGTAGTTAGAGCTGAATACTGAGTTCCTCGTCCTTCACGCGCGTGGCGCGAAGGACGGCAACGATGAGTTCTCTTTCGACCACTTTGATGCGCTCGTGCAAGCTGGCCTCATCATCCCCCGGCAAGACCCGCACGGGCTCTTGGGCAATGATGGCGCCGGTATCGACGCCGGCATCTACGAAGTGGACGGTCGAGCCTGTGACCTTGGCGCCGTAGGCCAGCGCATCGCGCACGCCGTGCGCGCCTTTGAAGGCGGGCAAGAGCGCGGGGTGGGTATTGATGGTGCGACCTTCGAAGCGATCCAGAAAATCCTTCCCCAGGATCTTCATAAAACCTGCAGAAACAACAACGTCTGGTTGCGCAGAATCCACTGCGGCAACCAGACGCTTATTCCATTCGGCGCGGTCAGCACCCATCTCTACGACCTCGGTGGCGATTCCCGCCGCCTGCGCGCGCTCAATGCCTTGACAGGGCACGTCCGCGACGACCTTCACGACGCCATAGCGCTCATCCTGGCCATCGAGGATGGCCTGGAGCAAAGAGCCGGTTCCAGAAACAAGAACCACGACGTTAAGGCGGGCAGAAGCAGCGGGCTGGTGCGGTGTAGTCACGCGCTACAGCCTAGCCGCTGCCGCCCTGAACCGGGGAATTTTACTCCTTAGAGGGGGCCTCGTCCTCTGCCTCAGACACTTCCCCGGTCCCCGGTTCGGCATCCTCGGCTGGCTCTTCATCCTCATTCTCTTCTGCATTCTCGCTCTCGGCGTCGTCCGACTCGACGACCCCTGCGTCAATCACGTCAGCCTCGGTCTCCGTGTCAGCCTCGGCATCGGCTTCGGCCGCGTCTTCGGCCGAGGGTTCTTCGGTAACGGGGACGTCGTCAAGCAAGGCAGAAACCGGCACAGCATTCGCCGTGTTGACGGGTGTGTGCACGGTCTTTTCAGTCTCTGCGGGCGCTTCAGGAGCAGCCTCCGTGGCAGCCGCGCGGCGCGCACGCCACGATGTCACTGCCTGTGCCGTTGCGAATGCACACCCCACGACTAGGCACCACAGACAGCTCAGGCCCACCGCGGTCCATACCTCGGGACCGGTGTAGCCGTACACCCCCAGCGCGCCGGACACGCCGTACACAGCCACGAGAGCGGCTACCGCGGCGGTAGCGGTGGCCACGAGCGCAACCTGGAAGGAGGCCAGTGCACGGCGACGGTAAAACGCCACCACTGCTGCAACTGCTGGGATGATCAACAAGACCGCCGCCCAAGGATTGATAGATGGCGGAACTGCGGCAGCCAACGGCAGCGGTGGAAGCGGAACCACGTGGCCGCTAAAGAGGCTCACGCTGGTGCCTTCACCGATGTGCAGCTCCGAACCGCTCAGCACCGCTCCCGCAGCCACGGCAGCGTTGGGGAGATAAAGAATACTCAGCAGGAAAAGACCGGCGGTTCCCAGTGCATTAAGGACTGGATACTCGGCGAGCATCTCTGATTGACGCGTCCAACCGACTCCCCACAAGACCACCGCGAGAATGAAACCAGCAGCAAAAAGGTATCCGAGGTAGCTCAAGCCTATCTGGGCGGCATCGACGAACACGCGGGGGACCCCGCTGCGCTTGGCCAGGGCCTTCCACAGGCGTGGGCCCATTCCACCAATGAGGGCGACCGCATGCAATAACAACATACGGGGAAGCACACGGTACAGCTCCGGAGGGGAAACATCGTAGACCTTGCCAGCGTCCCACAGCATCAGCCATGCGATGACAGTAAGGGCTAAGGGAACCAGCAACACGCACACGCTCAAAACGATGAGGTCGTTAATGCTCGCCTTATCCTTAACCGCCGCCCGCACGCGCCGCCCCACCAGCCAGGCTAGGAGCAGCGCAGGCAGAACCGGGATAAAGCCCACGTCAATACCGCCCGCGCGAATAGGCGCAAGGTTAAAGACCATCCATGCTTCCCCGACGATGGTGGGCAGCCATGCCGACGGGGAACTTGTCAGAAGCAGTGCCGCGATAGCGACCACGAGAATGCCCAGCACGACGACGAGGTTCGGAACGCCAACGACGATGAGCATGCGGCGGATACGCCCGCGGAGCGTGGTCGGGGCCTGCGCGCGGCGGGCGCGAGCCTTGTCGGACTCGACCCCTTTGATGCGCTGCGCTGGATCTCGACGATCTCTGCGGTGCCCGCGCTCAGAGTGCTCAGCACTATCACCGCGCCCACGCACGTGCGCGCGTGGACGAGCTGACGACCTGGACTGGGGACTCGTGTTCTTATTCATCGGCGTCCACTTTGCCACGGCCCCCTCCCCCACCGGGGGTGGCGCGGCGAGGTAAGCGCTAAATGGTGCGGGACACCCCCGAAGGAAAACTTCACGAGTGCGCACTACTCATGCCGACCACGGAAAGCCCCGGCGACTCCACGGAGATTGATTCACTTCATTCACAGGAATCAGCTGTCGTTTCATTATGTGCGGCTCTTCCCAGATATCCAGAAGAAAAACCGCAATCTGGCTTGCTCTGCATTCGCCGAGACGCTACTGTTACATCTCGTTGGTAACAGGAAGGTCACAATCGGATAACCACCCAGATTGAAACGTAACGTTTGCTCTGGGCGGGCGATAGTGAATTGAGGACGGAAGAAGAGTTCATGCGAAGCAAGACTCAGCGAAGCGTAGGACGCCACCGCAAAATCACCACCGCACAGACCGCGAAGGGACGTCTGGCAGTGATGACTGTTGCGGCAGGCGCTGTATCCACCGCAGGCGTTGGCGGCGCAGCAGCAGGTACTATCCAATCCGCTGGCGCCGGGGAAACCAAGGCACAGTCCGTCGACTACACCCTGCAGGCAGATACCGATCCGCTGAAGAACGCGCAGGCTGCCGTCGAAGACGCAGCCCCGCAGATCCTCGCCATCGCCGAGTCCAAGCCGGTCGCCGACTTGGCTACGCAGCTCGACAAGGCCATCCAGGCCGCCGATGCCCGCGCCGCCGCTGATGAAGCTAACCGCGCGCCGACCATCGCCCGCCCCGCAGAGGGCACTTTCACCTCCGGCTTCGGCCCCCGCTGGGGCTCCTTCCACTCCGGCATTGACATCGCAAATGCCGTGGGCACCCCCATCCTCGCCGTTATGGGCGGCACCGTCATCGACTCCGGCCCGGCATCCGGCTATGGCCAGTGGATCCGCATCAAGCACGATGACGGCTCCATGAGCGTCTACGGCCACATGCAGACTCTCGACGTCGCCGTGGGCGAGCGCGTCCACGCTGGCCAGAAGATCGCCGGCATGGGCTCCCTGGGCTTTTCCACCGGTTCTCACCTGCACTTCGAAATTCACCCCACCGGCGAGGGCGCCGTGGACCCGATTCCGTGGCTCGCAGAGCGCGGCATCAACATCAGCTAAGCCACGCTTTTAAAGCCTTCCTCCAGCGCTAAGGCGGTATAGGGCACTGTTGCCCTATACCGCCTTGTGCATTCCCCCACCTTCCACCCCCGCCTGCCCCAACCGTTGACCGGACAGAAAGTTACCCAGTAACTTACTGGGTATGTACCGAAAGATTTCCTCCCTTGCCCTCCGCCAAGGAGGTGACCATGTCCGTCAAACATTCCGTGCTTGCGCTGCTGAGTGAAGAGCCCGCTACTGCCAGCCACATCAAAAACCGCTTTGCCGAGACCTTCGACAACCTCTGGCCGCTCAACATGGGCCAAGTCGCCCAAACTTTGAGCCGCTTGGAGCGCGATGGTCTCATCGCCACCGACGGTGAGCTCACCGGCCCGACCGGGCGGCGCTCCACTAGCTACGCCATCACCCCCGCTGGCCGCGAGGAACTCTCACAGTGGTGGATGTCCACCTTGCACAACGACGCCATCGAGCGCGATGAGCTCGTGCTCAAAGTATCGCTTGCTGCACGACGCTCCGACGTCGACGTCATTGCCGTCCTCGACGCCCAACGCTTCGCCACCGTCCGCCAACTGCGCGAGCTCAACCGTCAGGCCTCTGAGTTGCCTGCGGAACGCAGCGCCCAGCGTTTGGCCGTCGAGCGCCAAATCTTCGACCTGGAATCTCTCTCACGCTGGCTCGACCGCGTGGAATCCCTAACCAACCCAACCACCACCGAGGAGGACCCGCGATGACCCCCAACTCCGCGCCCACGACCCAGCACATGCCGTTTCCTCTCGAGCTCGAAAACATTACCTGCGTCTTCGGCAGCGGTGCCCGCCAGGTAACTGCCTTGGATTCCGTGAACTTGCAGCTGCAGCCGGGCGAACTGGTAGCCGTCATGGGCCCTTCTGGTTCCGGCAAGTCCACCTTGCTCAACGTCGCGGGCTTGCTGCAGCCGCCAACATCAGGGCGCGTGCTTCTCGACGGCGCCGACGCCTCCCAGCTCTCCAAAGCTAAAGCGGCCATCGCCCGCCGCCGCCACTTGGGACTGGTGTTTCAGCACTTCAACTTGGTCTCCTCCCTCACCGTGGGCGAGAACGTGTCCCTGCCCCTCGAACTGGACGGACTTTCGCCTGCGCAGTGCCGCGAGGCCGCAGAGGAAGCTCTCAGTGAGGTCGGCCTCGACGGCACCATCGACCGCTTCCCGGAAGAAATCTCCGGTGGCCAAGCCCAGCGCGTGGCCATTGCCCGCGCGCTCATCGGGCCACGCAAGGTGCTGCTTGCGGATGAGCCCACCGGCGCCTTGGATACCTCGACGGGCGAAGAGATCATGAAGGTCCTGCGCGCACGCATCGACGCCGGTGCCTCCGGCATTTTGGTTACCCACGAGCCGCGTTTCGCGGGCTGGGCCGACCGTGTCGTCATGGTTCGCGACGGGCGTTTGACCGGCGAGGAGGTGCATTAGTATGTCCGGCATTAATGCCGCCACCCGCCCGACGAGGCGCGACCTGTGGCGTCACCCGTGGCGCACGCTAGCCGCCGTTTTGCTCATCGCACTGCCAGTGGCACTCGTGATTGGAATGGCGCTCTTTGATAATTCCTCCGGTCGGCTCTCCGCGGCCTTGAGCTCACCCGAGCGGCAGATCAGCGCCGAGCGCTCGGACATTAGCAACGAAGACGTACCACGCTTGGCTGCCGAGGTGCTTCCTGAGGGCCTCAGCGTCAGCCCGGTCACCACTTTTTCTAGCACGTCACTAATCCATAATGGGAAGTCAACCAACTCCTGGGTAGATCAGTTCGACGCGGAGAATCCGCCGGAGCCAGCACAGGAGGCCGTCGATAAGTTCAACCTCGGCCCCAACCAGGCAGTTCTATCGCGTTCGACCGCGCGCAAGATCGACGCCTCCGTGGGGGACGTTATCACCGTGCGCACCAACGCCCTCAGCAGTGACCACCAAGCCACAGTCGCGGCCATTGCTCCCGAAAACTATGATTTTGTCACCTCCCCCACCCTCAATGAGGCCCTCAGCGACCCTTCTTTTACAACACGCACCACCTGGGCCATCGTGGGTGATACAACGCTGACCAAGGAGGATGCCGACCGTGCCCGTGAAGCCGGGCTGGAAATCTGGGCACCGGAGCTGCGGGATACGGACCGGCCCGATTCTGAGCCGGATTCCTTTGGCGGAATCCTGAGCAGTATTCTTTTCGTGCTCTTCTTCTTTGGCCTCTACGCCATCGCCGGATTGCTCATCCTTTTCCTTCTCACGCCCGTCTTCACACTGGCTACCGGACGCAATACACGCCTGTACGCGCTGATGTCGAGCCAGGGCGCACTACCGCGCCACATCATGTTCGCGGTGATGGCTTATGGCCTACTGATGGGGCTTATCGGCGCCACCATCGGCGTGGTTGTTGGCCTGGCAGCTTCGTGGGCGTGGTGGGCAGCCCGCTACCCGGACTTTGCCGCACGCCCGCCCTTCCTAGCTATTGGCCTCGCATGGCTCGTGGCGGTGGCAGGCTGTGTCATTGTCTCCATCGTTCCCGCGTGGTTGGCGCAACGTGGTGCCCTCTCCACTGCAATCCAGGGAGCTGCTCCCGACCGCCTCTTGCGCTTCCGGCGGTGGATGGCCATCGGCCCTGCATTCCTGCTTCTGCTCGTGTTATTCAGCTTCACCCCCTGGGGACAGTACATCCCCACGGTGCTGGCTCTCTTCGGAGTCATCGCGGTTGCCGCGTCTGCCCCGGCCTTGGTCTTCTTGTGCTCCCTGCTGTCGCGCCGCGGCCCCCTCGCGTTGCGTCTGGCTGGACGCGGCCTGACCCGGCGCAGCATGCATGCCTTGCCGACGTCCATCGCTCTCGTTTCAGTTGCCTTCGTAGCCTCCCTGTTTGGTGTGGGCATCATGACGGATAGCGCAAAGACCACCGCCGAAGAAAAGCTCGTCATGCCGCCTACTTCTGCGCTGATTGAGGAGGCGACGTTTGAGCAACCAACGCAGGTGTCCACGCCGGAAGAACGCGCAGCGGTAGAGGCCATCCTGGAGACCACCACTGCCCGTACCTACCCCTTCTACACTTTCCCCTCGTGGACGACGTCCTACAGCCTTCCAGAGGATGGCACTTTTTACGAGCTCACCACCGAGTTTGATTACCAGTGCGAGCAGGTCGATCTCAGCAAGCCGGTTGAGAGGGCAGTGTTCGTGGATAATCAGGGGCGGCGCACCGATGAGTCCGAAGAGGCTCGCCAGGAGTGCGCCCACGAGTTGATGACATCGTTCCCCTATAACCCGCTGATCTATCAAAGCAGGATGGTTCAAACGGATTCTTCCCAGCTCAATCTGTGGCAGTTCGACTCAGAAGAAGATCGACGCGCAGCGGCACAAACGCTGGATGCTGGCGGCATCGTGCTTCCCCACAGCAGCCACGTCGGCGATAAGACTCATGGCACGGTGACCGTAAAATCCTATAACCGCATTGACAGCCAAGAACCGAGCGGGGCACAGGACGCGGATCTGCCGGTTGTAGAGGCACTACCCACCGCGGCCCGCGACGTGGTCTTGATTAGCCAGCAGGCAGCAGAAAAGCTGAACATGGAGCCCTTCTACGTGGGCCAAGCCCTCGCGTTCGACGAGCCACCGAGCGAGTCAGAGCGTGAGGAGCTACAAGACCTGACAGCGAGCGCCTCGCAATCGCAATACTCGTTAAGCTTCGCCGTCTCTACTCCCGAGAGCTTCCGCTACTACCTGGGCCTCGGAATGGGGATCGTCTGCCTCATCGTGCTCGCACTCATCATTGCCAACGCAGCGAGCAGCATGCGCCAGGAAAGCACCGTGCTGCAATCCATCGGCGCCGACCCTTCGCTGATGTCCAAGGTGGCAGCATGGCAGACGTGGATGCTGGCCACCGTAAGCATGCTCTTTGGTGTGGTTGCCGGACATCTCGGCACGTACTTCTTTGCCGATAGCTCAGGATACGTTTTCTCGACGCCGCTCCATGGCTTGCGCCCGCAGGACTACTTCACCCCGGATTGGTGGCAATTCCTCGCCGTGCTCGTCGTGCCACTGTTGGCTGCCGCCCTCGCGGCTGCGATCAACCGCAGCGACAAAACGGCCCCGCTCACCGCGCGGGATCGCAGCGAATCACGTTCCCTAACTTAAAAGCGTTGACCTAGTAGCAGCGCCCACAACCCCAGCGCTCTCGGCTGAAAGATTGGCCGGGAGCGCTGCACTTTTCACCCCCCAAATCTCACCCCCATTCTTTAAACCTCTACTTTACCCCTGTAACAATTTTCACTCCTTTCACACGCGCAACACGCTGGGCTGTTCGATAGTTTTTCGAACAATTCCTGGATTTACCTGCATTTTTAAGCGTTGCGCAGGGTGGTCCCGCGGGATAGTTTGTATCTCGTTGCCACACAGCCTCAGCACTCGGTTGCAACCGCACCGGCGTGTCGCGGGCTGCAAGGCGCACTGCGGCTGATACGGCCGCTCCCCTATTGCTCACAGGCTTCCGCCGCATACCCAGCGGGCCACAGCAGGACTTAAGGACGTGAAGTTATGAAGCGCACGCTCAGCGCACTCGCCGCCGTGGCGGTTAGCACCGCCACCGTGACGACCCCAGCGTTCGCCGCCGAACCGGCAGCAAGCGTGGACGTCTCCGACGGGTCCTCCAAGGACCCGTCCGCTGCCGACATCGAAGTCAAGGAAGAATCCAAGGCCGACCTCTTCAAAGCCGTCTCGGGGCTGCTCATTTCGACAGCCGGTGCCCTCAACGGGGCATCCGTCCCAGAGGTCAACACCACGCAGGACGGCTTCGAGATCGTCCTCGATCCCTCCAGCATTCCTGGTCTCGCCGAGGCCTTCGCCCCGCAGGGCGATCACTCCGGCCTCACCCCTACTCGCGGCCAGGACGCGGACGGTAACACCGTGGTCTTTCCGACCTCCGGAACTTTCACCTCTGGCTTCGGCCCGCGGTGGGGTTCCTTCCACAACGGCATCGATGTGGCAAACCCCATTGGCACCCCCATCTACGCTGTCATGGACGGCGAGGTCATTTCCTCCGGCGCTGCCCAGGGCTTTGGCAACTGGATCCGCATCCAGCACGACGATGGCACCATCACCGTCTATGGCCACATGCCCAGCGACCAGCTGCTGGTCGACGTCGGCGACCGCGTCGAGGCCGGCGACCAAATCTCCGTCATCGGCAACGAGGGCCACTCCACCGGCCCGCACCTGCACTTCGAGGTTCACCCGGGCGGCGGCGCGGCCGTCGATCCGGTGGACTGGTTCAGCGAGCGCGGCATCCTCATCTAAAGCATCAGAGCTTTTCCATCGGCACTCCGCCGATGAGCATGAGGCGAACCTTGCCCGCTGAACCGAAGTCCACGGTGACCGTCGCCCGCGCGCCGGTCCCGGAGGCCTCGATGACCGTGCCCAGCCCGTATTTCGCGTGGTTGACGCGGTCCCCCACAACTAAATTGAGATGGTTATTCTTCGGCATCGACGTTGCCGAGGCCGGCTTGCGCGAGCGCTGCGAAGGGGAAGACGCAGCGCTCCGCGAGCCATAGCCGCCTCCACGGAAGAACCCGCTATCCGAGCCAAAGGTTCGCCCGTATTGGTAGGAATCATCTCCGCCCCACGCGCCAGACAGCGAGCTGTCTGGTTCTTCACGGCGCCAGTCGATGAGGTCCTCTGGGACCTCGGCGAGGAAGCGACTGGCCGGGTTCGTCACCGGGTTGCCCCAGGACGAACGAAGAATCGCGCGCGTGAGGTAGAGCTGTTCCCTAGCACGCGTGATACCCACGTAGGCCAGGCGGCGTTCTTCGCTCAGCTCCTTCGGGTCCCCCAGCGAGCGCATGTGCGGGAACTGTCCATCCTCCCAGCCGGTGAGGAAGACGACGGGGAATTCAAGGCCCTTCGCAGTGTGCAGCGTCATCAGCGTGACCACCCCGGACTCATGGTCCGGAATCTGGTCCGCATCCGCCACAAGCGAGACCTTCTCGAGGAACGCCTGAAGCGAGCCCGGCGCGGCTTCACCTTCTGCTAGCTCGGGCGCTTCTTCTGCGTCCGCACCCATGAATGCCATCTCATTGGCCGCCTCGGAGCTGAATTCGCGGGCCACCGAGACCAACTCGTTGAGGTTATCCAGGCGCGCACCATCCTGCGGATCGTTGGAGTTCTCGAGCTCCGCGCGGTAGCCGGTGGCGTCAAGAAGCGCGTTGAGCAACTCCCCCAAATCCGGTTGGCCCGTCACCTCATTGACCATGCCCGGAATCTGCGCGCGCACGCCCTCCATCATCTCGTTGAATTTGGTGACGGCATTCACTGCCCTTGTACCGAGACCCGCGACCTTGCCCTCTGCTGCATCCCGAAGAGCAGCCCCAAAGCTCACGCCAAGGTTTTCCGCGTGCAGAGCGATCTGTGCTTGTGCCTTGTCACCAATAGCGCGCTTCGGCACGTTGATAATGCGGCGCAAGCTCACCGTGTCATCCGGATTATCCATGATGCGCAAGTAGGCCACCATGTCCCGGATCTCGCGACGCTCATAGAAGCGCGTGCCACCGACCACCTTGTACGGGATGCCCGAGCGCACGAAAATATCCTCCAACGCGCGCGAGGCGTTATTGGTGCGGTACATCACTGCAATATCCGAATAAGCTGTGCCCTTATCCGCCAAGGAATCAATTTCCGAGGCGATATACCGCGCCTCGTCGTGCTCATTATCCGCGACGTAGCCGACAATCTGCTCGCCCTGGCCGTGGGCTGTCCACAGGTTCTTCTCGCGGCGGCCCTCATTCTTCGCAATGACCGCATTCGCCGCGTTCAGAATGGTCTGCGTCGAACGGTAGTTTTGCTCCAGCAAAATCGTGTGCGCCTGCGGGTAGTCCCGCTCGAACTCCTGAATATTCCTGATGGTAGCGCCACGGAAGGCATAAATCGACTGATCCGAATCACCCACCACGCACAGTTCCGGCGCATCCGGCGGCAGCTCGCCCCTGCCCACCAAAGCCGAGACCAATGCATACTGCGCGTGGTTGGTGTCCTGGTATTCGTCGATAAGCACGTGCTTAAAGCGGCGACGATAAAACTCCACCACCTGCGGGTGCTGGTTAAAGATGCGCACTACTTCTCCGATGAGGTCATCGAAGTCGACCGCGTTCGCCGCGCGCAGGCGGCGCTGGTATTCCTCGTACACGCTCGCCACGGTGAGCTCGAAAGGATTCTTCGTCCTCTCTGCCTCCGCGCGCGCCTGCTCGGGGGAGATGAGCTCGTTCTTGCGGTTGGAAATCTGATTAGCCAGAACACGCGCCGAATACTTCTTCAGATCCAGCTGCATGTCCTTCGCAATCATGGTGAGCAGCCGGCGGGCATCATCGCCGTCATAAATGGTGAAATTCGTGTTCAAGCCCGGTACGAGCTGGGCGTTATTGCGCAAGATACGCACGCAAATCGAGTGGAAGGTGGACACCCACATCCGCTCCGCGACGGGGCCGACAAGCTGGCCGACGCGCTCCTTCATCTCCGCGGCTGCCTTGTTGGTAAAGGTAATGGCGAGGATCTGCCAGGGGGCCACCCCGCGCTCCCGCATAAGGTACGCAATGCGGCGAGTCAACACTGCAGTCTTGCCCGAGCCCGCGCCGGCCACAATAAGCAGCGGCGAGCCCGAATGCGTCACAGCCTCTTCCTGCTGCGGATTTAAGCCCTCGAGCAACGGATCAGAGCCCTGACCGGAAGGGGCGTCGACGTTGCTCCCGGGCGCGGGAAACAGGCCGCCGGTGGAAGAATCGGAAGACGAACGGGGGACGAAAGGAGATTTGTTATTCATAATGCTCTCCAACCTACTAGCACCACCGGACATTGCCCCTCACCGCACTTCTGGTCGGCGTGAAAGCTGGTAATTCCCCTTTTCTCCCGGCGTGGTGGCACAATCTGATGTCATGAGCTCTTCACATCCTGGCAACGCAGACTCTGGCTTGAGCCCTGAGCACCAAGACCCCAACGTCGTGGACAATGGGCTCGACATTCGCATGCCGTCGGGCACCGATGACCCGCTGAGTGATGCCGAGATTCAGCGCTACCGCGAAGAGATCAACCGCCTCGACCGCGTTATTCTCGACGCTATCAAGCGCCGCACCGACATTTCGCGCACCATTGGTAAGACGCGAATGAGCTCAGGCGGCACCCGTTTGGTGCATACCCGCGAAATCGCGATCCTCAATGAGTTCCGCGACGAGCTCGGGGAGGAAGGCCCCGCCATCGCCTCCGCCCTCCTGCGCTTAGGGCGCGGCAAGCTCGGCTGATCAAACGCCGCACGGACCAGTCCCCAGCACTCGCGCCCTTAAACATGCGGTGGGTTAGGCTCGCGCCATGCGCTTTTCCTCTCGCCTGGCTGCGATTCTCGCCGCGGCCACCGCTGCGTCCGTGTTATCCGCCTGCAGCACCTCTTCTTCCGCTGAGACCACCATTTCCACCACGACGCTCGATCTTCCCGCCGTCAGCGACTCCGACCGCAGGCAGGGTTCCGCAGCATCCGGAACAACGCAAGGCTTCGAGGAGCCCCTCGACGGCGATGCGCTCTGGGATAACACCACCGAAATCCCTCAAGCGGAGCGACCGGAGCCCCGACGTAACCTGATAGCTCCTGAAGCTGCCGATTACTTCATGAGCCTGGGGGTGTTGACGCCGGGTGCGCCCATCTACAACGGCACAAACGGTGGCCGGTGCTCCACCGGTCATTTCGCTGGCGATGGGCAGCGCCTCTTTATCCTCACCGCCGGGCACTGCGGGGACACGGGCGACACCTTCTATTATGAGGATCAATCCGGCAGTACGGTAGAGATAGGCCAGATGGTAAAGAAGGCCCGCAACACCAACACCGATAGCATCAACTCGGCCGACATTGCACTGATCGAAGTGTCCAACCCAGCCGCCGAAGTATCTACCGCACCGGCCTTCAATGCGCCTTTGGCCGGTTGGATGAGCCTCGAGGATGTCACGCACAAGAAGCCCACGATGTGTTTTGCCGGTTCCGCGGGAGGCGCTGCCTGCGACGATTTCATTGACCGCTTCGAAAACCAAGGACTCTTCACCTTTGGCAGCGAGAGCGTACCCGGAGATAGCGGCGGTCCTGTCTACGCTTCCATCGACGGCAAACTGTACGCGGTAGGTGTCTTGTCCTTTGGCAACTACGATGATTACACCGGCCCCGAAACTGGTTCCATGGAGATCGGAAGCACAATGGAGCAATTCGACCTGAAGCTCTACTCCTAGCTCAATGCAGTACGGTCTTCTTCCTCGGCAGCGAAGGGATTTCTGGACTACGGTGGACACAGTAAGTTTCATGTCTGCTACCTGCCAGAAAGGCTTTTGCAATGGACATCACCGCTCAGCCGCAGTGGGCCGCGCTCACCTCGCTTTTTGAAAGCAAGAAGGACCTCAACCTGCGTGAGCTTTTTGCCAACTCCGCTTCCCGCGCCGCAGACTTTTCTTTCGATGCTGCGGGCCTGCACGTGGACCTGTCGAAGAACCTCATCGATGAGGAAGTCGTCACCGCTTTGGTGGATCTTGCCCGCGCCGCGGACGTCGAGGGCCGCCGCGATGCCATGTTCACCGGCGAGCACCTCAACAACACTGAGGACCGTGCCGTGCTGCACACCGCGCTGCGCCTGCCTGTTGAAAAGGACTTGAGCGTCGACGGCCAAGACGTCGCTGCCGACGTCCACGAGGTACTGGGCCGCATGCGCGACTTCGCCACTGCACTGCGCTCCGGCACGTGGCTTGGGCACACCGGACACACCATCAAGAAGGTGGTCAACATCGGCATCGGCGGCTCCGACTTGGGCCCGGCCATGGCCGCGAAGGCCCTGCGCTCCTACGAGGTAGCGGGCATTAGCGCGGAGTTCGTCTCCAACGTCGACCCGGCGGATCTCGCCGCGACTCTCGACGGCCTCGACGCCGGCTCCACCCTCTTCATTGTCGCGTCCAAGACCTTCACCACCCAGGAAACCCTGGCCAACGCTCACGCCGCACGCCGCTGGCTGATTGAGCAGTTTGATGGTGACGAGTCGGCCGTCGCCAAGCACTTCGTTGCGGTGTCCACCAACGCGGAGAAGGTCGCGGAGTTCGGCATCGACACCCAGAACATGTTTGGCTTCTGGAACTGGGTGGGTGGCCGCTACTCCGTCGACTCCGCCATTGGCCTGTCGCTGATGTGCACCATCGGCCCGCTGGACTTCATGCGCTTCCTCGAGGGCTTCCACGCCATGGATGAGCACTTCCGCACCGCGCCCCTGGAGCAAAACGTTCCGGCGCTGATGGGTCTGCTCGGCGTCTGGTACTCCAACTTCTTCGGCGCGCAGACCCATGCGGTGCTGCCCTACTCCGAGGACCTCGGACGCTTCCCGGCCTACCTGCAGCAGCTGACCATGGAGTCCAACGGCAAGTCCGTGCGCCGCGACGGCACCGCCGTGAGCGCCGGGACCGGTGAGATTTACTGGGGCGAGCCGGGCACCAACGGCCAGCATGCCTTCTTCCAGCTCATGCACCAGGGCACCAAGCTCATCCCGGCGGACTTCATCGGCTTTGCCCGTCCGAAGGAAGACTTCCCCACCGCCGACGGCACCGGCTCGATGCATGACCTGCTCATGGGTAACTTCTTCGCGCAGACCAAGGTTCTGGCCTTTGGTAAGACTACTGAGGAAATCGCTGCCGAAGGCGTAGACGAAGCCCTCGTTCCCCACAAGGTCATGCCGGGCAACCGCCCCACCACCACCATTCTGGCGGAGGAGCTCACCCCGCAGACCCTTGGCGCGCTCATCGCGCTCTACGAGCACATCGTGTTCACCCAGGGCATCATCTGGGACGTCAACTCCTTCGACCAGTGGGGCGTGGAGCTTGGCAAGCAGCAGGCTAATGACCTGGCACCGGCAGTCTCCGGCAAGGAGGAGGCCGCATCCGGCGATGGTTCCACCGATGCTCTGATCGGTTGGTACCGCAAGCACCGCTAAGCACTGCTTGGCGACGTCCCCCCGGCCGAACGGTCGGGGGTTCACGCGTTTTTAACGGGCAATTGACGTGTGGGATCGCCAACGCCGCGGAGGCCCGGTGGTGGGCGTCCGCGTGGCGGTGCGTGGCGGTTTAGCCGGGTGTGTCTGGTCCTCGTGCGGTAGCTTGCTGGGCTTGTTGGTACGCAGCTTGGGCGGTGATTGGTTCTCCCCAGGGCGGGATGTAGTCCACATCGCCGCGTAGTCGGAAGACATAGCCAGCACCTGTTGGTTTCTCCGGGTCATCGTCATTAATGCCGTTGTGATAGGCGCACAACATGGTCAGGTTCGGCGGGTTGGTAGCCCCTCCTGCCTTCCACGGCACAAGGTGATGCACCTGAGCATAATCAGCGGGCTTATTGCATCCCTTCCTGGCACAGGTCGGATGTTCGGCACTGGCCATCATGCGCTGCTCAAACCCGGCTAAGCGCTTCATCCGGTGCAGCCATACCGGCCCGATCGTGGGGTGGATGAGGGTGACGTAGCCGATCTCGGCGAACTTGTAGTTCAGAAACTCCGTGCCGGTCATGCGGCCGCCGTTGGTCAGCTCAAGGACGATGTCGTCGCCGTCGCCGCTCACAATCTTGTCGAGTTTGTCCAAGGTGACAACCACGCTGGTGAGCACAGCAGGTTTGGTTCCGCCATGGGATTTGTTGAAGAAGACGTGGTTGGCTGCTTCCAGCAGGTTGTTCTGGTTGATGGATTCCAGCACACCGCGCATCTCAGTGACGGTCAGAGGGTCATCGGTAATGGTCAGCGAGTGCGGACCATCAGCGCGATAGGTCATGCGCACACCAGGTGTGGGCACGCGTTTGGGCTTGAGCTCTTTTAAGCGCTTGGCCGCCACGGCTGGGATGTTCGGTGCTGGTGTGCCGGCGAGCTTGACCCGTAGGTTCCAAGCATGCAGCTGGTTCTTCAGCTTCTTCGTATAGGACTCAATGAGGCTCAGCGTGGCCAGATCATGGCGTTGTTCGGCGGCTCGGCTGCGGGCAGTGCGTTGCTTTCCCGTGAACTTGGTAGCGCCGAAGTAGATGTGGTTCAAGCCAGCCAATTCGGCGGCATCGGCAGGTGAAGCGCCGAGTGCGCGTAAGCGTTTCTCCCCTCCTACCGCCTGCTCCACCAAAGAAATCCCCGAGTTGCGGTAGGAGAAATAGGTCTCTAAATCCCCCATGACCCAGAACACTAAAACACCCTAGGCAACCCCGCAACCGGAGACAGAGATTTTAGAGCTTGATCATCGACTCCCAGCCAAAGGGGATGTGGTCAGAGTCCACGATCTTGCGGCCGAACGGGAAGCACGTCACCGGGATCATCTTCAGGTTGGCCAGAGCCACCGGGATGCCCACGATGGTCACTGCCTGCGCCGCTGCAGTGGTGACGTGGCCGATGGCCAGCCACAGGCCAGCGACAAGGAACCAGACAACGTTAGAGAACCGAGACATGCCACCGGTACCTTTGACCGGTTGAATGACGGAGCGCCCAAAGGGCCACAGCGCGAAATTCGCCATACGCATCGAGGCCACACCGGCAGGAATCGTCACGACGGGGATGCAGGCCAGGATGCCGAGGAGGAAGTAGCCCAGTGCGAGGACAAGGCCACCAGTTGCCAACCAGATGATGTTCAAAATGATCTTCATGCATCCCAGCCTAGCGACGCGGCTGGCAGTGCGGGCACCACCAGATGACGCGCTCCAACTCTCCTTCATCGCCGCCGGCGTCCACACCACCCAGCGTGGATTTCTCAATGAGCGTGCCGCAGCGCCGGCAGCGCTGACGGTTGCGTCCGAAGACATAGGTGGTCTCCCCTGCCCTTTTCACGCCGGTGGTCACACGTACCGGCGAGTCTCGGTTGGCCCAGATGAGGCGACGGGAGATGGTGAGGATCTGGGGGACGTCGACAAGCGCTACAGGTGTTGCTGGATGAACGCCGGCCAGGAAGCAGACCTCGGCGCGGTATTCGTTGCCCAAGCCTGCCACGTTGCGCTGGTCCAGGAGGGCCGCGCCGATGCTGCGCTCGGGGCGCGACTCAATGCGGTGCACAGCCTCCTCAAAGCCGCCTTCCAACCACTCAGGCGCGAGGATGTCGGGGCCTAGGTGCGCCATGTGCTGCTCAAACTCGCGGGATGGAAAGACCTCGACCAGCCCTAGCCAGTGCCCCACCAACTCAATATCGCGCGGGGTATTCTCCATCTGCAGCACCACGCGCGCGCTGTGGCCGGGCTTGCGCCAGCGGTCCCCGGCATAGTGGATGGCCCACGTGCCTTCCATCTTGAGGTGGGTATGAAGGATGAGCTCACCCCCGAAGTCCATGAAGAGGTGCTTGCCATAGGGCCAGACCTCCTCGCACACCAGCCCGTCGAAACGCACGGTGGCATAGCGCGGCACGCGCAGGGAGGAGGAGGTTACGCGCCGGCCTTCCATGAACTGCAGCCGATTCGACAGCTGCAGTACGGAATCACCCTCGGGCACAGCAGAACCTCCTCACCAAACGGGTGCCTACTCTACCGGCGTGTTCCTTCCTTCACCGAATGCCAGCGCACCCGGCTCCCACGGGGTGACCACGTGCTGGCGGGAAAGGTCTTCGATCTTCTTCACGCCGAGCAGCTGGAGGGTGTTCTTGAACTCCTCCGCGAGCAGCTCAATGACGCGGTCGACGCCTTCCTTGCCGCCGGCCATCAGCCCGTAGAGGTAGGCGCGGCCGATGAGGACGAAATCCGCACCCAGAGACAGCGCAATGGCGATGTCGACGCCGGACATAATGCCGGAGTCGTAGATGATCTCCACGTCCGGGCCTACCTCCGCGCGCACGGCCTCAAGGGCTTGGAGGGTGTTGACCACGCGGTCGAGCTGGCGCCCGCCGTGGGAGGAGACCACGATGCCGTCGGCGCCAAGGTCGATGACCTTGCGGGCGTCCTCGGGGTTGACGATTCCCTTGACGAAGAGCTTGCCCGTCCACTGCTTGCGAATCCACGCTAGGTCCTCGAAGTTGAGGCCTGGGTCAAACATGGTGTTGACCAGCTCGCCTAGTGTGCCGGTGGTCGAGGTCAGGGAGGCAAAGGTGACCGGGTCCGTGGTGAGGAAGTTGAACCACCACTCGGGGCGCCACGCGGCGTCGAAGACGGTGCCGGCGGTCAGGCGCGGCGGGATGCGCATGCCGTTACGGGTATCGCGCAGACGCTGGCCCGCCACGGGCGTATCCACGGTGACCACGAGGGTGTCATAGCCGTTGGCGGCAGCGCGTTCGATGAGTTCCTGGCAGGCGGAGTGATCCTTCCACAGGTAAAGCTGGAACCAGCGGCGCCCGCTATTGCCTTGCGACGCTGCGACCTCCTCGACCGAGCGCGTGCCCATCGTGGACAAGGTGAATGGGATTCCCGCATCGCGGGCAGCCTGGCTGCCGGCGTCTTCGCCCTCGGCATGCATGAAGCGGGTAAAGCCGGTTGGCGCGATGCCGAAAGGCAGGGCCGCGGGCTCGCCGGCGATCTCGGTGCTCAAGGAGATGTCGTTCGCACCGTTGAGCACGTTG
Organism: Corynebacterium sp. HMSC056F09; assembly: GCF_001815785.1. Taxonomy (NCBI): domain Bacteria; kingdom Bacillati; phylum Actinomycetota; class Actinomycetes; order Mycobacteriales; family Corynebacteriaceae; genus Corynebacterium; species Corynebacterium sp. HMSC056F09. Next base: position 47,704 of record NZ_KV821945.1, on the reverse strand, counting down.
GGCATGAGGCGCACATCACGGAAGAAGTCGCGGGACTCTCGGTAGCTGACCTCGTCGCGGGCTGCACCATCGACGTAGTCGAAGGCCGCCTTCGGGGTGCGGCGCTTGGCAATCTTGCGCAGATCCCACACGTCAGCGGCCTCTGCCAGGCGTGCAGCCCGGCGGTCGAGGTTGGGTGCTTCGAAACGCATGAGGTTCTTCAACTCGGACACGTTGGGCAGTTGGCGCTTCAGCCGCATGGAAACTAGACTCCTTTTTCTATTGGGCTATCAACTTCTGAGGTTAGACCTCTGAAATGCCCACACCCAAACGCTGAGGTTTAACATTCAGCGGCGCCGCCGGCGCGGGCGGAAACCACCTGGGCTGCCCGGTGCAGTCGATGGACCACCAGACTCAGTGGAATCCTCCGGATCATCGAAGGTGAGCTCCTCCATCGCCTCGACAGCACGGCGCCCACCGCGACGTGCGGGACGGTAAGGTTCAGCGGAGCGCGCGGCTTCTCCAGATTGACCGTGCTGTCCTGCACGGCCGGAAGAGGCGGTGTGGGCAGAGCCAGTAATCCGCACGCCCTTCGGGGTCAGTGCCGCGCCCAGTGCGCGCAGCTCACCGCCCAGCTTCGACTCGAAGATGGGCCGCCCGTTCGCTTTCTCAATGACCAGCTTGTTCAAGCGCCCGGCGGCCACCAGCTCGTTGAGGCCTGCAAGCACTGCGGCTAGTACCTCGGTGCGCTCGATTCCCTCGGGCAAAGCGTTGAAGAACGTGGTCAACGTCTTTCCGCCCCGGGTCAGGTGAGCCACCGGCAGTCCATCCATGAGCACCACCAAGGCACCCGCGGCGCGGGTGGGGCGGGCCGCGGATTCGCCGGCATCGGTAGTGGGCCAGGGCAGCGCCGCACCATAGGGGTTGGCAGGGTCGGTCGCGGCCAGGACATAGGCCTGCGGCTCGCGGGTTCCGGAGGGCCAGCCCGTAACATCGGGGGAATCATCCACCCCGCGCAAGCGGTCAATGACCGCAGGCGTGGAGAACTGCGCGGCACCCAGTCCTTCAATGACATAGCCGCGCATCGCCTTGCCGGATTCCTCGAAACCGGAGAGCACCTTATAAGCCAGGGCGAAACCTCCCAGGACGTCCTCGGCAACCACAGAGCCACGGGTAAGCACGCCGTAGCGGTCCAGCCAAGCCTCGCCGTGCGCGATGGAACGCGACGTTGCATCCGTGGCCGCGGGAACGGATAGCGACCACCGCCCCACCACGTCTGGTGCGGCCTGCGCACCAGACACATTGAGCGATTGCGCAAAGGACGTGCGCCCCATGCGCAGGCGCGAGCGCGATGGCCGACGCCGCGCGCGATGCGCCGTACGCCCCGCGTTCCCCGTCACCAAGTGCGCGCGGATAGGAGCGAAGGAATCGGGGCTGACTAGCCCTGCCTCCACCAGTCCCCAGAGGGCCTCGCGAACCTCCTCAGGCGTACCGCTCAGTTGCGGTTGGATATCGGAAATGAGGTAGCTGCCGCCGCCCTGTAAAGCCTCCAGCAGCTGGGTCTGCAGCATGGACACGCCAGCCTCCTCGGCGGAGACCTGCGGGGCGAGCTGTGCGGCATAGTCCGCCGGCAACAGCATGATCCACGGGTCGTTGGAGCCAGCCTTGCCCGCGCCCACGATGAGAACCTCGCCGCTGGCGGTGAGCTCATCGAGCATCGTCGGCGAATAATCACCTACGCGTGCAGGCAAGATGAGGCTCTCCCAGGCCGAGGCCGGCAGGCGCACCCCGGCCAGCTGCTCAATGACGGCGAAGACGCCATCCACCCCGCGCAGCACCGGGCGCCGGCCCACCGCCGCCACCTGCTGCCAGTCAGGGAGGAAACGCCCAAAGGCCGCAGGCGAAACCGGCTGCGTGGCCGCCCGGGCTGCTGCCAACGAGCGCGAGCGGATGACCTTGAGGACTTCCGCCGCGCAGTATTCCTGGTCCTCCACGCCCTGCCGGTAATGCCCCGCCAGGATGGAATCCAGCCCATTCAGCGTCGAGTGCGCCACCGCGGCCGACAGGCCAAAGGCCTCCTGCACATCGCGCGCCACAAACGGCCCGCGCGTGCGCGCCCAGCGGCTGATTAACTGATCCAGGGCGTCGGTAATCGTGGCCTGCTGGGCGGGGATGCCGGGCGGGACGGGGATGCCCAGGCCGTCGCGAAGCAGCGGCGCATCGAGCGCTTGCGCCACGTGCTCGCGGCCGTTGATGCGCACCCGCATGATGCGCGCGCCCAGCGCATCGAGTGCGCGCAGAGGCACCGTGGCGTGCGCACCAAACTCCTCGACCGGGATGGGGCCCAGCACGCGCAGGAGGTCCGCGACCTCCTCGGTGGTGCGCGCCTGGCGTTCCAGGGTGGTGCGCTGTAGCTGGGCATGGACCTCGGCGATGACGGAGCCGTCGAGAAGCTCGCGCAGCTCCACTGTGCCCAAAAGCTTCGCTAGCAACGCCGGGTCCAGCGCCAAGGCCGCCGCGCGCTTTTCCGCCAGCGGCGAGTCCCCCTCGTACATGAACGCGCCGGTGTAGTTGAACAGCAGCGAAGATGCGAACGGCGAGGGCTGCTCCGCGGTGACCTCCGCAATGCGAATGCGACGGTGTGCCAGCTCCCGCATGACCTCCGTGAGCGCCGGCAAGTCAAAGACATCCTGCACGCACTCGCGCACGGTCTCCAGGATGATGGGGAAAGAGGGGTAGTTGCGGGCGACGTCGAGAAGCTGCTCCGCGCGCTGGCGCTGCTGCCACAAGGGCGCGCGCTTGCCCGGGTTACGCCGCGGCAGAAGCAGCGCTCGCGCCGCGCACTCCCGGAAACGAGAAGCAAAGAGCGCGGAGTTTCCCACCTGCTCGGTGACGATGTCGGCGATCTCATCGGCGTCGAAAAGAAACAGCGCGGCATCCGGGTCCGCCTCACCCTGCGGCAGGCGCAGCACGATGCCGTCATCGCCCGCCACGGCCTGGGCGTCCATACCGGTGCGCTCCGCCACGCGCTGGCCCACCGCCAGCGCCCACGCCGCATTCACCGGCCTGCCAAACGGGGTGTGCAGCAGCACGCGCCAATCCCCCAGCTCATCCGTGAATCGCTCTAGCAGCAGCGTCTTCTCATCTGGGATGAGCCCGGTGGCCTCGTTCTGCTCGTGCAGGTAAGCGGCGATGTTGCGCCGCGCGTTCTCATCGACGCCGCGCACGATAGACGGGTCCGAAAATGCTTCACGCCGGAATGCCCCCAGCGCCTTGCCCAGCTCATAGGGCCGCCCCGCGGAGTCACCATTCCAGAAGGGCAAACGCCCCGTATGCCCCGGCGCGGGTGTCACCAGCACCTGGTCGCGCGTAATCTCCTCCACGCGCCAGCTCGTCGCGCCGAGGGTGAAGATATCCCCCACCCGGGTTTCATAGACCATTTCCTCATCGAGCTCACCCACGCGGCGCGGCGCGGAACCGGCCTCACCAGTTCCCACTAGGAACACCCCGAACATGCCGCGGTCCGGGATGGTGCCGCCGTTGGTCACCGCCACGCGCTGCGCGCCGGGGCGCGGGGTGAGCACGCCCGTCACGCGGTCATAGACCACCCGGGGTTTCAGCTCCGCAAAATCCGTCGAGGGATACACACCACTGACCAGGTCCAGCACGGAGTCGAAGACCTCGCGCGCCAGGTCCTTATAAGGCCAGGCGCGGCGCACGGTGTCGTACCATGTGTCGGCCTCTAGTCCCTCACTCGTGCCCGCGCTTGCCGACGCCACCACCGCCGCCACCGTCTGCTGCGCCAAGACATCCAACGGATTGCGCGGGGAGTGCATCTCCTCGATGAGGCCCTCCTCCATGCGGGCAACGGTGAGCGCGGATTGCACGAGATCCGCGCGGTGCTTGGGATAGAAGGAACCGTGAGAGACCGCGCCGACGGAGTGCCCGGCGCGGCCCACGCGCTGCAAGCCCGAGGCCACCGAGGGCGGGGATTCCACCTGCACCACCAGCTCCACCGCGCCCATGTCGATGCCCAGTTCCAAGGAGCTCGTGGCAACCACGGCCTTGAGCGTGCCTTCTTTAAGCATGGTTTCCGTCAACGCGCGCTCATCCTTGGACACCGAGCCGTGGTGCGCGCGGGCAATAACCGCAGGAGCCTTCCCGGCGACGTCCACCTGCTTCATCAGCTGGGCCGGGTCGCGCCGGGTAGCCGGGCTCAAGGACTCCGGATCGTGCTCCTGGGCATAGAGCTCGTTGAGCCGGCTGGTGAGCCGCTCGGCGGTGCGGCGCGAGTTGACGAAGACGAGCGTCGAGCGGTGCTCCATGACCTCGGCGTAGAGCTCTTCCTCGATGAAGGGCCAGATGGACTTCGCCGTGGGCAGGGCGGAGTCTCCCACCCCGCCTTCTTCCTTGCGTTGCGCGTTTACGCGCAACGCGTCTTGGGGGCCTTGGGTGATGCCAAGGGGGTCGTCGACAGTCGCCTCCCCGATGGGCGAGCCTTGCTCCGGGGTGGGCAGGTCCGACATGTCCTCGACCGGCACGTGGACGTCGAGCTGCCAGCGCTTCTTGGCGGGCGGTGCGATGATGTCGACGGGACGGTCGCCGCCCAAGAAGTTGGCGACAGCACTCAGCGGGCGCACCGTGGCGGAGAGCCCAATGCGCTGAAACTCCCCGGCGATGAGCGCGAGGCGTTCCAAAGTCAGGGCCAGGTGCACTCCGCGCTTGGTGCCGGCCAGGGCGTGGATCTCATCGATGATGACAGTATCCACGGTCTTCAGAATCCCCGCCGCTTTGGAGGTAAGCATGAGGTATGCCGATTCCGGCGTGGTGATGAGGATGTCCGGGGGCTTGCGCACTTGGCGGGCACGCTCGGCTTGCGGGGTATCGCCGGAGCGGACTCCCACAGTGATATCCGGCACGTCGAGACCTAGGCGCTCAGAGGTGCGGGCGATGCCGTTGAGCGGGGCGCGCAGATTATTCTCCACATCCACGCCCAAGGCCTTTAGTGGTGAGATATACAGCACTCTCACGCCATCATGAGCTCCCTCGCGGGAGGGCTCAGTACTCAGCGGCAGGGCGGTCTGGCCTTCGCGCTCCACCAAAGAATTCAGCGCCCACAAAAATGCCGCGAGCGTCTTACCGGAGCCGGTTGGTGCTACAACCAGTGCATTCGCGCCACCGGAAATCGCCTCCCACGCCTGCTCTTGGACCGGGGTGGGGGCGGCGAAAACGTCCTGGAACCAACCGGCCACCTGTGGGCGGAACTTCGCCAGAACGTTTTTAGACATGCCCTACTCTATCGCGCGCGCTAATCTGGTCACTATGACCGTTGAGATTTCTGATTCCCGTCTAACCAACTCCCTCGCCGAAGGCTGCGGCGAGATCCTTAAAGGCGTACGCAACGGTGGCTTGCTGCGCGGCTTGGCGCTGGGTGATGCCGGTGATGAGGCCGCTCAGGAATGGATCTCCCGCGTCCTGGAGCAGCACCGCCCCAAGGATGGCGTCCTGTCGGAGGAAGCCGCCGATGACCTGAGTCGTTTGAAGAAGGACCGCGTGTGGATCATTGACCCGCTCGACGGCACCAAGGAGTTCGCCACCGGCCGCCAGGATTGGGCCGTCCACATTGCACTGGTAGAAAACGGCACCCCGATCCACGCGGCCGTCGGAATGCCAGACATGGGCGTGACATTTAAGTCCTCCGATGTGCGCGCAGTGACCGGCCCGCTGTCGAAGAAATTCGTGGTTTCCCGCAACCGCCCGCCGAAGGTAGCGGATTACGTCGCGGAGAAGATGGGCTTTGAGACCGTCGGCGCGGGCTCCGCAGGCGCGAAGGCCATCCACGTGCTGCTCGGTGACTATGACGGCTACATCCACGCCGGCGGCCAGTACGAATGGGACCAGGCCGCCCCGGTGGGCGTGGCTCTGGCGGCGGGTCTGCACTGCTCGCGACTGGATGGCTCCCCCATCAAATTCAATAACGAGGACACCTTCATCCCGGATCTTTTGATCTGCCGCCCGGAGCTGGCAGAGGAGATTCTGGAGCACGCCGCCACCTACGCGGAGGCCAACGGCGGCTACTAAGCCCCGCGCACATGGCACGGACGCAAGGGCGCTATCATGGCGACCATGATTGAGACTCCGTACGAGGACCTCCTGCGCCGCGTCTTGGAAGAAGGCGCTCCCAAAGGCGACCGCACTGGCACCGGCACCCTCTCCCTGTTCGGTGCCCAACTTCGCTATAACCTGGCGGAGTCTTTTCCCCTGCTGACCACCAAGAAGGTCTACTTTCACGGCGTGATTGGTGAGCTGCTGTGGTTCCTGCGCGGCGAGTCCAACGTGACGTGGCTGCAGGAGAACAAGGTTCGCATCTGGAACGAGTGGGCCGATGAGGACGGTGAGTTGGGCCCTGTCTATGGCGTGCAATGGCGCTCCTGGCCCACGCCGGATGGCCAGCACATCGATCAGATTCAGGTCGCGCTGGACACGCTCAAGAACAACCCGGATTCCCGCCGCAACTTGGTCTCCGCGTGGAACGTTTCTGAGTTGGACAAGATGGCGCTCATGCCCTGCCACCTGCTGTTCCAGCTTTATGTCGCTAACGGCAAGCTGTCCATGCAGGTCTACCAGCGCTCAGCCGACATGTTCCTCGGTGTCCCCTTCAACTTAGCCTCCTACGCGGCGCTGACTCACATGTTTGCGCAGCAAGCAGGCCTTGAGGTGGGCGAGCTCATCTGGACCGGCGGGGATTGCCACATCTACAACGACCATATTGAGCAGGTTAAGGAACAGCTCTCCCGCGAGCCGCGCGAGTACCCGCAGCTCAAGCTCCACAAGGCTGAGAGCCTCTTTGACTATGACTTCGATGATTTTGAGGTCATCGGCTACGACCCCCACCCCACCATCAAGGCGCAGGTGTCCGTTTAATGCTGGGCGCAATCTGGGCTCAGTCCCTCGACGGGGTCATTGGTGACGGCGTGGTCATGCCCTGGCACGTGCCGGAGGACCTGAAGCACTTCAAGGAAGTGACCATGGGCGCGCCCGTCATCATGGGCCGCAAGACGTGGGAGTCCCTCAACCCCAAGTTCCGCCCGCTGCCGGGCCGGGAGAACATCGTGCTGTCCAGCCATGAACCCGGCGAGTGGTCCGCGGGTGCCACCGTGGTGGATAACCTCGACGCGGCACTCGACGCCACGCTTGACGACGCCTGGATCATCGGCGGCGGCCAGCTTTATAGCTCCGCCCTCGACCGCGTGGATACAATCGAGCTCACCCTCATGGGTGTACAAGTGGGCGATGCCTACGGCGCAGATGCCGTCCTGGCCCCCACCGTGCCTGAAGAGTTCAGTCTGTCTGCCGATACCGACTGGCTCACCTCCGAATCTGGCCACCTCACGATCCCCGGGCAGCCCCCGAGTGAGCTGCCCATGAAATTCCGATTCCTCACCTACGACAGAAAGGCTGCTGCTTAATGAGCACCAACGTTGCCACTCCCGAAACCACTGAGCACGTCACCATCTTCTTTGCCGACTGGTGCCCGTTCTGTGCAAAGCTGATCAAAAACCTGGATCGCACCGAAACCCCATACGAGCTCGTCGACGTCGAAGCCGACGGCACCGAAGACATCAATGCGTGGATCGAGTCCGTCAACGACGGCAACCGCATCGTGCCCACGGTCCTCTACTCCGACGGCACCCACGTCACCAACCCTGCAGCCAGCGAGGTCCGTGCCAAGTACGCGGAGCTGGCCGGCGAATAAACCCGAGCAGCCAGCGCGTCCAAAGGCGACGCATTTACCGCCGCCTAAAGCAGGGCTGCTAGTCTTCCCTAGGTGCGCAACGCACCCCCGCCCCAGTAGCTCAGGGGATAGAGCACGGCTCTCCTAAAGCCGGTGTCGGAGGTTCGAATCCTCTCTGGGGCACGCTGTGAAGTCTCGAGACATCGTTCCGGTCGGTGTCTCGAAATTTTTTGTTTTTAGTTGCCCCGTTGGGGTTGAGTTCGTTGTCTTTCTAGTTGTAGTAGATCTTTTCTTCGGTGAGTGTGTAGGCGGCGATTTGTGCCCCAGTGATGGCTATTTTGACGTCGACGTGGTTGTCGATGCAGACCATGGTGATTGGTTCCCCGCCCCATCTGCGTCCGATGTAGAGGCGGCGTAGTTTGCCTCCCCATCGCAGGGTTGTCTTGCCGTTGGTGCCGATTTTGTCGGTACTTAGTCGGTAGTCGTGGTCTGGTTTGATGTCTACTTATCTGCATTCACCCCCATTAAGGGTGAATCTTCAGATCAAAACTTGAAATGTTTTATAAACAGTATTACCTAACTTAGGTAAGCCTTACCTTTCCTGCTGTTCATAAATCGAGGTTTACTATGACCCAACAGTCCTCTACGCCCGCACGGAGTGCAAGCTCATCCAGTGGGTCGACGGCACGTTTAAACACCAGAGATCTCATCAACGCTGGCATCTTTGCTGCACTTTACTTTGTAATCACCTTTGTAAGCGGAATGATTGGATTCGCAGGACCACAATTCATGTTTATTGGATGGTTCATCGCGGCAATCGCAAACGGAATCGTGCTAGCGCTTTATGCCGCCCGCACGCCCAAAATGGGTGCTTTCACCCTCGTCGGTGGTATTAACGGACTAGCATTCATGCTCACCGGACACTACTTCTGGACCCTGCTGGGAAGCATAATTCTAGGGTTTATCGCGGATTTGATTATTACAAAAAGCCACCTCAGTATTGCCAAATCCTTCCCTATTTCCTACAGCGTCTTCTGTGTCTGGATTTCTATGCCTTTTATCCCGCTAATTCTGGATACGGACTCCTACTACGTCGATATCGCAGACCAAATGGGTCAAGAATATGCCGATGCCATGTCGGATATCTTCCAGCCATGGACCATTGGAGTACTGGCCATTTGTGCGCTCATCGTCGGCTTTATCGGAGGAAAGGTCGGAGTTCGCGTCAGCCGCAAACACTTTGAAAGCGCTGGTCTCCTGTGAGCCTGCAAAAACAGGGCGTGCTTCATCGATCTTCGATCGATCCACGGACCGTGCTGCTTTCTGTTCTAGTAATCAATGCGGTAGCTCTCAGCCACGGCCACCTACCGACACTGCTGATTTCTATCGCTTTCAGCTCCATCGCACTAGCTACAGTAAAACCACACTATGGTCTTATTTGCCTGTTCGCTTTTGCATTATCCTATCTAGGGTACTGGGGCCTATTACAGCTTCCTGGCTCCACATTTTTCGCTTTTTCAGCGGCAATTTTTTCGTGGCTAAGCCGTTTTGTCATCAGCATGTCCATCGGCACATTCGGCTTGCTCACTCTCACACCATCCACGTTGACCTCAGCACTGCGGGACCTGCGTTTACCAGGCTGGGCCACCATTCCACCGGCGGTATTCCTGCGCGTTTTGCCGATCATCGTGGCAGAAGCCAAAGCCATCCGCGATGCCATGGTCCTTCGGGGTCTCCAGCCTGGAGTAAAAAGCTGGATCACACAGCCCACACAATCGTCCGCGATGTTGATCATCCCCTTATTAGGTGCCGTCGTCCGCGCTGGTGATGAGCTCGCTGCCTCTGCTCTTGTCCGGGGATTGGGAGGACCCGCACGCCCAACCACCACCGCCGATCTTTCCTTCAAGCTTGTCGATGCAACTGCACTAGCTGGGTTGGGCCTCGTTGTTGCCTCTGTCTGGCTTCCCACGGAGGTCCACTTATGAACGAACGCAGTATCGCAACCAGTGTAGACGCCTACAACGTTTCTTTTACATATCCATTGGGAGCTCGGCCAGGCATTCAAGGTGTATCTGATGTGTCTTTTTCTGTCTCTCCAGGACAGTGTCTACTGATTACCGGTGATTCCGGATCGGGAAAGTCCACGGTACTCAAGTTGATCAACGGACTCATCCCCCATTTCAATCCAGGAGAGCTACTAGGCACCATCACTATTATAAAGGATGACCAGGCTTTTACCCCTGCGGAAGAACCGCTGTCCCGAGCCATCGAGTTCAGCGCCTCAGTATTCCAGAATCCAAGGACACAATTTTTCACTGAAAGCGTCAATGCAGAATTGGCCTTCGGGCTAGAAAACCTTGGTGTAGATCCCAAAGAAATTGAGTCGAGGATTCAATCAGCGGTCGAGCTACTAGGCATTAACGATCTTCGGGGCCGGCGATTCAAAGAATTATCCGGTGGGCAGTTACAAACCATGGCATGCGCATGCGCGCTTGTGTCCCCGGGCAGTCTCGTGCTTCTCGATGAACCCACGTCCAATCTCTCTATGGAAAGCATCGATATTCTTGCACGCGTGCTACACCGCTTGAAGGAATTAGGCACAACGATCATTATCGCTGATCACCGTCTCTTTTTCTTAAAAGATATCGCTGACCAAGTTATTTACTTGACTCAGGGAAAAATAACGCGGAGTTTCCGCGCTCAGGAGTTTTATGCCTTAGACGAACCCGAACGCAAACAATTGGGGCTACGCAGCTTACACCATGTTCCCCTGCCCGCGAGCGTGCCGGTACCACCCACGCTCGAAAACGCCGATCCCCAGCGGAGCGGACTCGAGCTAAGCAACATCTGTTTTTCTTATGGCGCACATGAGGTATTAAACATTGACCACGCATTTTTCCCCAGCGGCGAAGTCACCGCCTTAATCGGGCCCAACGGCGCTGGAAAAACCACCCTCGCCAGGATCATTTGTGGTCTTGCTTCTCCCAAACGCGGCGGTAGTCTTCGTTTGAACAGCAAACGAGTAGGAGCGGCTGCCCGCAGACGTACCGCGTACATGGTGATGCAAGATGTTGGCCGCCAGTTATTCGCAGCCACCACCGAAGAAGAAGTAACGCTCGGACTGGCAAAGAAGAAGCGGGACCATATCGATGTCAATGAGATTCTCCATCGCCTCGATCTGGCAGGAATGGCCCAACGGCATCCGCAGTCTCTGTCCGGTGGGCAACGGCAACGCTTAGCCATAGCTTCAGCCCAAGCCAAGCAAGCAGCGATCTACATCTTCGATGAACCTACCTCTGGCGTGGGCTGGCGCCAACTGCAATCCATCTCTGCGCTCCTTCGATCTCTTGCAGCAAGCGGAGCAGTGGTCATCGTCATCACCCATGACCACGAATTCATCCAAGAATCAGTCACCAGAATCATCGATATGACTGACATCAACAAGAATTGAGAAAGAAATGTCTGAACTAAAACAAAGTTCCACAGAATCAAGCGGAACCCACGCACCAGAATCACACGGTGCGTCACCGGAAGAAGAGGCTCGCGCAAAACAAAAAGCCGGCCAGGTCGCTCTAAAAAAACTACTGGCCCCAGTGCAAACAACCATCTACTTCGCACAGTTTCTCGCGCTTATATCCTCGGTACTCGCCGTAGCACCCTACGTCGCGTTGGTGGCACTGGGAAATGCTCTAATCGACGGCAATACTGATGACGTCGCGTCCATTGTGAAATGGCTACTTGCTGCATTTTTGGGCCAGCTATTCTTCTATTTCCTTGCCCTTGTAATCACCCACTTCGCTGATGCAAAGCTGGTGGGGATTAACCGGCGCCGAATTATTACCGCTATTGCGAAAGCACCACTCTCGTGGTTTAGCCAGACTAATTCCGGCAAAGTCCGCAAAGCCGTCGAGGACGATACGTTAACTCTGCACACCCTGACAGCCCACGCTCCTGTAGAGAAGGTCGCCGCGATCTTTACGCCCCTCGCGCTTCTGGTTTATGCCTTTATCTTGGATTGGCGCCTTGGTCTACTTTCTATTGCCACTGTGCCCATTTTCCTAGCAATCCAAGCATATTCAATGAAAGATATGGGCACAAAAACTGCGGAACTGGATAATTATCTGGGTGAGGTCTCTGCGACTGCGGTGGAGTTCTCCGAAGGTATTTCCGTCGTCAAGGCTTTCGGCACCGTTGGCAAAGCCCACGCTCGATATCGCGAAGCTGCCCAAAAATTCGCGGAATTCTATTACGAGTGGCTACGTCCGCTTCTGCGTGTTTCCGCAATCTCAGAGTCTGTGGTGGCGGTTCCTGTACTCATCCTTATCAATCTAGGAGTCGGTTCCCTGCTGATAGCTGGTGGCTATGTCACGGTCGCTGAAGTCATCGCAACAACGTTAATTGCGCTGGTGCTCCCGGGCACGATTCAAACCGTCGGCCAAATGATGTGGTCTTACCAGCTCGCTGGCAATGCGGCGTTGCGCCTTGATGAAGTCATGACAATTTCCCATGTGAAAGAAGGCCAAAAGAGCCTCGATGCCAGTAGTCAAGACATGGAGGTGGAGTTCCATAAGGTCAGCTTTAGCTACGCCCCAGACACACCAGTCCTCCAAGACTTTTCTGCGCAACTAAATGCAGGCACTGTCACGGCATTGATTGGCCCCTCCGGGTCTGGCAAATCCACAGCAGCAACGATGCTGGCGCGTTTCCAGGATCCAGATTCGGGCACAATCACTATCAACAACGTGGATATCCGTGATCTCACTTTCGACAGTTTGTACCGCACTGTGGCTTTCGTCTTACAAGACCCTCACTTACTGCGTATGAGTATTCGGGAAAACATTCGCCTTGCACGCCCAGAAGCCCGCGATGAAGAGATCTGGCAAGCCGCAGAGGCTGCGCACATAGCTGCTGATATTCGCGCTTTACCGGCTGGGCTCGACACCGTTGTTGGTGAGGACACCTCTTTATCCGGTGGACAACAGCAACGCATTTCTATTGCCCGGGCAATTATTACCAATGCGCCAATCTTGATCCTAGATGAAGCTACTGCGGCAACTGATCCTGACTGCGAAGCAGAAATTCAAGCAGCTCTAGCCACACTCGTCAGAGGCAAGACCGTCTTAGTCATCGCCCACAAGCCGGAGTCCATCCAAGGAGCAGACCAAATAATCTGCCTCAAGCCTATGAAGGATAATTCTCATGTCTAATGCCACTACGCCTGCTAGTTCGCGTCTTCGTGATCCGCTACTCACTCGCAGTGTCAAAAAGCTGCAAAGTCCTGTAGGCCATAAGCTCAATAAAAGGTATGCTTGTCTATCGCTTATCGTTGGCGTGCTTGATGGCCTCGCCGTTCTCACGCTCGTGCCACTTACAAAGGCACTCGATGGGGATACGACGATCGCACCATGGATGTGGACGCTTTTGGCAATTGCGCTCGTAGCTTTTGCGCTACGATTTTTCGCAACCATGGCCTCTTACCACACGGCCTTGGATTTCATCCGAGCCGCGCACACGACTGTGGGCGATAAATTAGCAACGCTACCGCTCGGCTGGTTCGTACCGGCTAATACCGGCGGCCTATCTCGCCTCGTTTCAGATCGCTTTATGGTGGCGGCCGAGACCATTGCGCATATTCAAGGAACGATATACCGCGATAGCGCGGCACTTGTCACCTTGTTAGTAGGAGCGTGTTTCTGGAACCCGAAGCTGGGCTTGGTCCTTCTTATCATCGCACCATTGGCGCTCGTGGTGATGCAGTTGGCTGCATGGATTCGTGAGAAAGCATCGAACCGCGCACTGGGGCCGAGTAAAGAGCTCTCCCAGCGCATCGTAGAATTTGCTAACCGTCAACCAGCCCTGCGCGCGGCAGGACAATCACAGGTTTTTGCGCCACTAGAGCAAGCGCTAGAAATCGACCATAAAGCACGAATACGCGAGCTATGGGTATCCACATTAGCTTTGCTACTCAACGGCATAGTAGTGCAGATCTTCATTGTGGCTCTCATTATGGTCTCCGCGGATCTTGCCGTTGAAGGCGCCCTATCGCCACTAGAAACAATTGCGATCATCGGAATCAGCTTGAGGTTTACCCGCACGCTTGAGCAGCTGGGTTCTTCTTTCGTCGGTTTAGATGCCGGCCGTATCGCGCTTGCAGAAACTGAGCTCATCACCGATGCTCCTTCCCTGCCAGAACCCACTACTCCGCGCCTAGGCGATGGTTCGGGAAATGTAGAGCTGCTTAATGTCACGTTTGGATACGGCGATAAACCAGTATTGGTAGATGTCACTTTCCATGCTCGACCAGGCACCGTTACCGCCATTGTCGGTCCTTCTGGCTCCGGAAAGACCACAATTGCGCGCCTTATTTCGCGATTCTGGGATGTAGATTCCGGGGCGGTGATGGTTGACGGCGTAGATATCCGCGAGCTTGGAACCGAACAGTTAATGTCCAGGCTGTCCATGGTCTTTCAGGACGTTTACCTCTTCGACGACTCGTTAATCGCTAATATCCGCGTTGGTCGTCCCGACGCCTCCGATGAGGAAGTCTTCCGCGCAGCTGATCTTTCAGGCGTGACTTCTATTGCCAACCGCCTAGGGTGGCATACTCCTGTTGGTGAAGGCGGGCGGCTTCTATCCGGTGGTGAACGCCAGCGCGTATCTGTAGCTCGCGCGCTTCTCAAGCAAGCGCCGATTGTACTCTTTGATGAGGCTACCTCCGCGCTCGATGCAGAAAATGAGGCAAACATTCTTGCTGCGATGGACGAGCTACGGGAGCAATCTACTTTTATTGTCATCGCCCATAAGCTGGATACAATCAAATCTGCTGATCAAATCGTAGTCTTGGATGAACACGGGCAAGTCAGCCAGCTGGGCACGCATTCTGAGCTTTCCGATGTCCCCGGTATCTACCGTCACTTCTGGCAGCAACGCAAAGCAGCAAGCGGGTGGAAAATCAGTTCGGGACGCGATTAACGCGGGCACCGAGATCGGCATTGTTTGCGGGGGACACCCTTCTCTCCCCCTCTCCCCCCGCAGCACGGAGCACCCTAAGTGCACCGACAAGGCTCAGAGCGAAGAATGCGGTAGCGGCTACGAGCGACCACTGCGCGGCGTTGGCCATGCCTTCGCTTAAGGTCTACACCACTGCCCCAGGCGCACGGTGGTTTGCGTTGCGGAGGCTTGCCTGGAGTCATCGACGGGAATATCCCGCAGCATCGTGCCGGTCGGCTGCGTGGAGGCGAACCCCAGGCCCAAGCCGTACAGGGTCAGCGGCGCGGCGATGATCCAATCATTCGTATCCGGCCCCATAAGCAGGACGAGGATAAGGACGCCGACGGCTTCCAAGCCGAGCCCAATGAGCACGGTGCCAGGCGCCCCGTACCGTGCCGCGACGTGGGGGCTGCTGCAACGGAGAAGAATGCACCGATTGCCATGGCTGCCAGCACCAGGCCAGACAACATCGTGCAGAGGTCCAACGTATTAATCAGGTACAGCGGCAACACGAAGATGATGGCAAACTCGCCGATTGCTACCGCACCAGCGGTGGTATTGCCCCACGAGAACGTGGAATAAGAAAACAATTCAAGATACAACAGCGCCGAGCGGTGACCCCGCTCGCGGTGCTTTTCCAACCTGATTAACAGCGCGAAGCCCACGGCCGAAATCGTGCGCCCTAGCGGAACCGGTGAAATAGCCGCGTTTTCGAACCAGGTCCAGCCAAAGAAGCTGAATGAGGATTGGGCTCCCACCAGCCTAGGTCGGACCCTCGATAATCGCGAATACCAGGACACCCATTCCGTCAGTGCACCACCGGCAAGCGGTCCGACCGCTGCCGCACCGGAAATCACCGCGCCCCACACACCAAAGGCTGCTGCGCGGTATTTGCCGCGGAATACGGTTTCCCCGTGGAAAGCGTGGAAGGCATGATGAACGCAGCACCGATTGCCTGTACTGCGCGCGCGGAGATCCACGTGGCGGCCGAGGTAGGAAATCCCGCCAATACGCTGCCTGCCACGAATATTGTCAGGCCGGTGAGGAAGGCTCGCTTGCGTCCCCAGGTATCCGCAATCTTGCCCCGTCGCAGAGCAGCTCCGCCAGTAGCACCGCATAGAGGCTGTTGACCCACTGCGCCTGCGTCAGGTTGAGCTGCAGGTCAGTGATGTTCGAGGGCAATGCCACGCCGACGATAGTGCCATCTAGGACAATGACGCCCAGTCCGACGGAAAGAACCGCCAGGCTCATCCAATCGCGGCGAGTAGGCGCCGTGACGTTTTCTTGAGCGTTCTTGAGCGCTGCGCTCGCTCATGGTTAGGCGTTCACCGAAGCATTGGCGCTGCCTGCATCTGGTTCCTTGATGGCCCAGCCCAAATTCACGAGAAAGACCGTCAGCCCCACCGTGATAAAGATGTGGCTCAAACCGGCAATGCCAGAAATCTCGTTGGATTCCTTGCCCAGCACCGTCAAAATGCCGTGTGAAATTTGCATTCCAACGGTAGGCCGACTGGCTCACCGACCCCGCCGGCCGACGCACCAGCCACACCCTCAACATCCAAGGACTGAGGTGTCCCAGGTTTTGTTCCGTCCGAGTAGATAGGACAAAACCTGGGGCACTTTAACTCCAGAACCGAGAGCCGTTCAGCCTAAACGTGTCATTCACGGTAAATAATGGACGAAAACTCGCCGCCGCGGTTTTCACACGCTTTTTACTGTGAATGACATCAGGTTCTGGCGCTGGCTCACGTCAGGCTCAGGCGGCCTGAGCCTTTTCGTTGATGCGCGCTACACATTCAGCCGGGTTATCCAAGGACACGATGAGCCGATCGAAGTGCTCTTCCTTGAGCTCAATGACAACGACATTCTCATAGCCGCTGACGTTCCAGAATTGTCGGCCACCATCCGCGTGGAAGGTGCCCGCTAGCTTCTGTCCACTGCGCAGCCCCGGCGCACGGAAACCTTTTGGTTCGTGCTTCATGCCGGGGTCATGAGTAGCGCCGCGCACATGCTCCCACGGAATCGTGATGCTGCCGGTCAGAGACCAAAGCTTGTCTAGCCCGAGAGGTTCGACGATGAGCTCAGCATCTGTCAGAGTGAGTTTGTTGTTCATGATGGTTCTCCTTAGTGTTCGGTTTCTTGTGCACGGGCCAGCACGTGCTTCCCTAGCGCTTCTGAACTGTCGAAGCACAGTTCACAAGCTCGCTGAATAAGCTCGCGTAAATCTTTACTGACTGGCGCCACCTCAACCAGTGCCACCACCACGAAGTCCTTTGCAGCATCCGATACTCGGCCGCCTTCAGCTTCAGCACACACGGTTTCTGCCGCAGCACGAAACAATCCATGCTTTGAGCCATAGAGGTTGTAGAAGCTGGACCGGTTAAGCCCCAGTTGATTGACCACCACGTCCACTGACACTGCATTGAATCCGCTCCTGCCAAACAACGTGATCGCGCCAGAGAGAACTTCTTTTTCATTGAATTTACGAGGCCGTCCCATGAGTTTCATACTACTCATTCCAGAATAGTTTGTCCATAACTGGATTAGCTTCGACTACACTGCGAAGCCGATTCACTCAAGCCACATTTCTAACAACTAGCCATATTTCTAACAATCAGGGGCCGAAATCGGGTCGTGCCGTGCAGCAAAAATCCCCCGCCTCAGTGCGAAGCGGGGGACGGAAGGTGTACGGGACTAGTTCAGGCCCGGAATCTTCGGCAGCTTCGGCTGCGGGATGTTGAGGCCGAAGAGTTGGTTGATGGTTGGGATGAGAGCGTAGGCGGCGCCGCCGACAACTGCAATGACGGCGACGATTGGGAAGATAATCTTCGCGCCGTGGCTGGAGCCGGCGAAGAAGGCCTGGCCAATGTCACCAGCGGAAGGCTCCTTCGTATTGGTCGGCTTAGCGGGCGTGCTCGGCTCGGTGGTGGTCGTCTCAGCCGGGGAGGTGGTCGCGGAGGAGGACGGCTCCTCATCTTTTACGGCCGGGCGGGCGGTCAACCACTGGTCGGAGTCCAGAACACCCTGGGTCAGGCGGGTCTCACCAATCCAGCCGTACCACGGGTCCTGCGGCTTGCGGTTATCAAAGCCAGCGCCCATGACCCACTGCAGGTCGCGTGGGAGCAAGCCCTCAGCACCCTTGGCGTTGCGCAGGATAGGTGCACCGTTGATGAACATCTCCACGGTGTCGGAATCCGGCTTGTTCACCACGGCGATGTGCATCCACTCATCGGTAGGTACCTCGTGGGACCAGACCGTGGAGCCTTCACCTTCCTTCGGCTCCGCCCACCAGCGCAGCTCACGCAGGTTGGAGATGCCGAACATGACGGTGGGGTCGGTGTCATCAGAGCCGTCGACAAGCTCAGCGATGCTGGAATCGCGGGAGAGCGCACTGCCCCAGCCGTGCTCAGAGCCGTTGAAATCCTTCGGGATTTTCACGAAGGACTCGAAGGTGTAGCCCGCGGAGGTATCAACCTTGTTGATTTCAGCGCCCTCCTTGGAGCGGAACTCCGCCATGGCGGCCTTGCCAGCTGGGTCGGACCAGTAGAGGGAACCAGAATCAGAAGACAGCGGGTGGTGATCCTTGGTGTAAGTGATGCGCTCACCCGTGTTGGAAGGACCGCCTTCGCGAACGAGGTCACCGGTACCGTCGGCACCGAAGGCATCCGGGATAACAGCGCCCTCGGTGGCCACGTCGCCGTCGGCAAGTTGCTTGCCGTCCTTGTTCTTGGTCTGGCCTGGGCGCCAGTGGAAGACGGTCTTGTCAGCCTGCACGAAGTCGTTCGGGCCCTCCGGAAGCTGATCCTTCGGGATGGTGTACGGGGTGTAGCCTTCCTTCGCGATGTCGCGGGCCTTCTGGCCAAGGTCTGGGTCATTCTCATCGCCGATGGTCCACTCCGGGGCGAAGTCAGCGAAGCGCTCCTTGAAGTTGAGCGGCACGTGGTAGCTATCGCCCTTGCCGTCGAGGATGAGCTTGTCGAACTGCGTGAGCTCCTTCGCCGGTTTCTGCGCCACCCACGGGGACAGGGCGGTCATCTCCAGTTCATTGCCGGAGAGATCAAACTCGAGCACACCGAGCAGGCCGTTACCGCCTTGGTAGGCCATCTGGTAGTCCTGCAGGATGCCAATGACGTCGTGGCCAGCATCGTTCTTATCCACGCGGTAGCCCGCGCCGTGGTGGTGGCCGCCCATGGTGAGGAAAATCTGGTCGTTCTTCTTGATGAACTTGTTCCACAGGCCCTTGCCGTAGTCCTCGGAGTAGAAGACCTCGCCAGCGCCATCGATGTTGAGCACCTCGTGGCTGGTAAGGATGACCGGCAGATCCGGGTGGGCATCGAGAACGCCCTGCGCCCAGTCCAACGCCGCATCATCCGCGCGCCAGCCCAGCGCCAGGACCAGGTACTTCTGGCCCTCGGCCTCAAAAATGTGGTACTCGGAGTCGTTATTGACCGCGGTGTGGCGCTCTTGGAAGGTTTCCGGGTTGGCGGTCTTGGCGCGCTCGGCACTGAAGTGGTCGTTGTACGGGTGCGCTGACTTATCCTCAATCATGTCGTGGTTGCCCGGCAGGATGGAGTAGTTCAGATCGGAGTCATCGAGGACCTTCATGGCCTCATCGGCGACCTTCCACTCCCCTTCCACATCCGCTTGGTCCACCACGTCACCAAGGTGCGTAGCGAAGTCCATGTTGAGCGCTTCCTGGTTCTTCACCAGCCACTCGACCTGCGCCTTAAAAGGCTCGCTGCCGTAGCGTGCCTGGGCCAGGTTGCCGGTTTCCGGGGTGGAATACCGGGAATAGAACTGAGTATCCGGCAGCACTCCGATGCTAAAGCGCGAGCCCAAGCCTTCTGTTGGTTCGGCGGCGGAGGCGGGGACAACGAGGAACGTACCGGCCACCGAGGCGGTGACCAGGGTGCCGAGCAGGCGGCGAGCAGTCATAGATCTTCCTATCAAAACGAAGTAGTGAGGTTGCTTCATGGTTTAAGCCATGGAGCAACCGACAGAGACAAGGAAAGATTATGGCCCGGAGTTTGCGACCGCGTGACCACAATGTGAATTTCCTTTTAAATGACTACCCGCCTTTTAGCCCCCTCATGAGAATGCCGTCTACTTCCGCAGGCTCCTGCCTGCGCTCTTCTGCCTTAAGAGGTGTGGTACACCGGCGCCAGTTCATAGACCGGAGTATCCATCCCCTCATAGCGCGCCTTGAGCTGAAGCGCTAGGTAGCGCGAATAGTGGCGCGATTGGTGCAGGTTGCCGCCGTGGAACCACAGCTGCGGCACCTGAGTGGGCTTCCACATGTTGCGCAGCTCGCCCTCCCACGGGCCGGGATCCTTGGTGGTATCCGAGCCCAAGCCCCAGCACTTGCCCACGGTGTCAGCAACTTCCTTAGAAATCAACTGCTCGGCCCAGCCATTCATAGAGCCGTAACCGGTGGCCAGCATGATGACATCGGCGGGCAATTCGGTACCGTCGGTGAGCACCACGGACTTTTCCTTCACCTCCGCGATGGACACGCCAGACTTCACCGGGATCGAGCCGTCGATGACCAGCTCGCTGGCACCGACGTTGATGTAGTAGCCCGAACCACGGCGCAGGTATTTCAGATAAAGACCCGAGCCGTCATCGCCAAAGTCGTTCTGGAAGCCGGCCTTCTCCAAACCGTCATAAAAGTCTTTATCGGCCTCACGGATGCCATCGAAGACTTCACGGTGGACGTCGGGAAGCACAGCGTAGGGCCAGGAAGCAAAGAGGAGGTCCGCCTTGTCCGTATCCACACCGGCCTCCACGGCTTCTTCCGAGTAGAGCGGGCCAAAGACATCCTTCATGAGGGTGTCCGATTGCACGATGTGCGTGGAGGAACGCTGAATCATGACCGGCCGCGCACCATGCGCGTAGAGGTCCGCGGCGATGTCGTGGGCGGAGTTGTTCGCGCCCAGCACAATGACGTCCTTGCCCTCATCGCCTGCGCCACCCGGGTGTTCCGAGGAGTGCCGGATTTCCCCGGCGAAGTTCTCCTGCCCCTCCAGGTGGGGACGATTCGGCACACCGGACATGCCCGTGGCCAGAACCAGCTGTGTGGGTTCCAGAAGAATCTCTTCCCCGTCCTTGCGAACGGTGACCTTCCACGTGCCGCTGGACTCATCGAAGGAGGCCTTCATGCACTCGCTATTGGTCCAGTAATCCAAGTCCATGATGCCCACGTAGTGCTCCAGCCAGTCCCCCATCTTGTCTTTCGGGGTGAACATCGGCCAGTCATCTGGGAAGGGGAGGTACGGCAGGTGGTCGTACCACACGGGATCGTGCAGGCACAGCGAGTGGTAGCGGCCGCGCCACTGGTCGCCGGGGCGGCCCGCCTTATCGACGATAAGCGTGGGAACACCTTGGCGCTTCAGGCGCGCCCCGAGCGCGATACCGCCCTGGCCACCACCGATAATGAGGACGTAGGGCTGTTCCGTATGCCCCAGTGCCGCACGGCGCTCCTCCCGCAGGTCCGCCCAGTTCTTAGCGCCCTTGACCACCTTGTGCTCCGTGCCCAGCGGGCGGCGGCGCCCCTTAGGCTCCGGGAAATCCTTGAGCTCGCGCGCGGAGGTGAGGAAGGTCCAGGCCTTAGCGTCGCGCAGGCGCGCGACGGCGGTGACATAGAAGTTCGCAGACTCACACGTGAAGTGGACCCGCGTTACGCCATTGCCTTCGTCCTCCACCTCTGTTATCTCCGGGTTGTCGAGCGCAGCGTCAGTGCCAGCGATCATCGCGGCGATGGCTTCCGAACCTTCGGCGGTGTGCAGGTTCCACGTCACCGCGGCAAGATCCCGCCAGAAGCCCCCGGGTTCAAAGACTTCCTCCACGTCCGCTGCCGTCGGTGCTTCACGGTCAGTGAGGTGGACGAGCTTGTCAAGCCAGCCTTTAATTTCCGCAGTCGTCATAGCCACAACTCCTTCATCAAGGGAAACAATTTCTCCCATTCCTACCCCCACAGCGAGATGCACATCACACCCTCTCCCCCGCGTGACAATTTTGTAAAGGGAGAATTTTAAAAGTTCCGCAGCATGACGCATGCGGTGTGGCAACCTGCAAAGCCCTCGCCCCTACCCCTGTTTCCGCCGCTAGGATGACGCTATGAGCAACATCACCAAGAAATACTCCGTCGACGTCACCCGCATCGATACAGGCCACTACCGCGCCACGAATGCCGAAGGTATCAGCCTCGAGTTTGGCCGCGCTGAGGGACTACTCAGCCCAGTTGAGTTGCTGCTCGCCGCCGTGGCGGGCTGCTCGGCCGTGGACATCGACGTGGTCACCTCGCGCCGCACAGAGCCGGAGCTTTTCGACGTCCACGTTGAAGGCACCCGCGTCGACGAAGACGGGGCCTCGCGACTGAGCGACGTCGACGTGGAATTCTCCCTCCGCTTTCCCGATACCGACGCCGGGCGCCAGGCCCAGTCCATGGTGGAGCGCCTCGTGCGCATCTCCCAAGAAAAGGACTGCACCGTATCCCGCACGGTGGAAAATCCCACTAACGTCACGTTCCGCACGACAAAGCCTTAAGCACCTTTAAACAAAGGGATTGCCGTCGCGCCCAGCAAATGCTACCCCTGGTGCAATTTTTAACCATTGTGACTAAAGTGATTGCGGAAACTTTCTTCTTCACCGCCTCCCTAGGAGAATTCACACCATGTCCTTGTCCCGTCGTTCCCTGTTCAAGGCCGGTGCCCTCACGCTGGCCGCCGGTGCCATCGGTAGCCAGGCGCCCGCCGCTCTCGCCGTGGGCCCAGCTTTGGGCACCATCATCGACTTCTCTGCCGGTGTTCCTTCCGCCCGCGCCATCAAGGCAGCCGGCCACCTCGGCGCCATCCGCTACGTATCCCAACGCCGCCCCGGCGCCGAATGGATGAAGGGCAAGCCTGTCACCCTGGCGGAGACCAAGGCCAACGCAGCGGCAGGCCTCAAGACCGCTTCCATCTACCAGTTTGGCCGCGCGGAAACTGCGGACTGGCTCAACGGCGCTGCGGGCGCCGCAGTCCATGCGCCGCAGGCCATCGCCATCCACAAGGCTGCGGGCGGGCCGACCGGGCGCCCCATCTACATTGCCATCGATGACAATCCCACCCGCGCCCAGTACGAGAACCAGATCCGCCCCTACCTCAAGGCCTTCTCCGCAGCGCTGAGCGCCGCGGGCTACCAGACTGGCGTGTATGGCAACTACAACGTCATCGACTGGTGTGTTGCCGACCGCATCGGCCAGTTCTACTGGATGCACGACTGGGGCTCTGGCGGAAAGCTCCACCCGCGCACCACCATCCACCAGAAGGCCAAGAATCAAGCCACTATCGACGGCATTACGTGCGATATCAACACCGTATATGCCAACGACTGGGGCCAGTGGACCCCGGGCGATGGTGCTGTGGAGCCGCCAAAGGTCAAGGACATCCCGGCAGTGCCTGACGACATCCCGTTGCCCAATGTTTCCCTGCCGGATCCCACCGGGCGCGGCTCCAGCGTCAGCGGCGATGGCATCACCATCGCCGGCTCCTCCATTAGCAATGACCAGGTGCGCGGCGCGGTGGATATCCTCAACACCGTGCGCAAGTCCATGGGCTAATCAACACGCGGCGGCGCTGGTTTCTACTGCGCCGCCGTTGTCTTCGTTGCCGAAGAAGACGGCTTGGAGGACGACGACGTGGTCGATGACGCCGGTGCCGGCGATTCTGTAGACGCCGCTGGCTTTGAGGTGCTGGAGGGGGCAGCGGTAGACGTCGTCAAGCGCGTGGTGCTAGCGCCAGGATGGGCCAGCGCCTCTTTGTTCAAGTTGTTTCCCTTCACGAGGTTCTTACCCGTGATTTCCTTGCGCACGTAGGACGTAAGCTCCTCGGCAGAGCCCTCGATGGAGGCAGCCACAACAAAGTTCTCCCCAAAAGACACCGAAGAGTGTCGGTCCTTACTGTCCGACCAGCCCCATTTTGATCCCACGACGTCACTGAGCTTCGCGGTGCCATAGTTTTGCTGGTAGCCATCGGCTGAGACGGCATCGGCGTGAGACATCGCCACCAAAACTGGGTGCGTCGGATCATCTTCCAAGAGCTGAACGATGAAGCGCACCACGTCATAGGTTGAGGTCATCGAGTGACCCCAATCCTCCCCCGCTGACGTAGAGTCCAGCCCATATTCCTTGGCGATTGCATCGATGGACCGCGGGTACTTCTCAAAGAGCTTCCCGGCGCTCTCATCCGAAGAATCAGCAATCATGTCCAGCGCTAGATACTTGTCCTCGAAGGAACCGTGCTCGAGCACGTAGGCGGCGATGTAAAGCTTGATCAGGCTGAGCGCATAGCGCGGCTGGTGCTCGGTGGGTGAGCCCATGTGCATGCCTGTCTCAATGCGGTAGTACGTGATTGACTTCTCGTCATCGCCCTTGAGGAATTGCCCCACGGTGTCCTCTACCGCCGCGAGTTGTGGATCGCCCTTCTTATGCGCGATGGGGCCGGGAGTAGCCGTGCTGGTGTGCGTTGGGCGCCCCACCGTGGAGTCTTCTTCATTCGCAGGCGAGCACGCAACAAGGGCCGTGGCACCGAGCACGCACGCCAGAAGGGCGGCACCAGCACGCGCTGGTACCGCCCTATAACGAGGCTGCGGGTAAAACACGAGGTTAGAGTCTACCCGCTACCGTCTGGAATGTAGTGCTTGAGGTGGCGCTTAGTGGTCCACCGGAGCCTCAACACCCACGCCGGTCAGGGAGCGAACCTCCATCTCGGCGGACAGTTCTTCTAGGTTGTCCGGCGGGGTCATGATGGAAACGATCCAGCCGGCGAAGAAGGCCAGCGGGATGGTGACCAGGCCCGGGGAGGACAGCGGGAAGATGGACCAGTCAGCGTTCGGGAACATCGAGGTCGGGGTACCGGAGACTGCCGGGGACAGGAAGATGAGTACCAAGCAGGAGATAACACCGGTGTACATCGACGCCACGGCACCTGCGGTGTTGAATCGACGCCAGTACAGGGAGTACAGGATGGTCGGCAGGTTGGCGGAGGCAGCCACGGCAAAGGCCAGGGACACCAGGAAGGCAACGTTCTGGGTCATGGCCAGAATGCCCAGGATGATGGAGACAATGCCCAGGACGACCACGGTGATCTGGGAAACGCGAACCTGCTCAGCCTCGGTGGACTCACCGTTGCGGATGACGGAGTGGTAGATATCGTGCGCGATGGAAGCCGAAGCAGTGATGGCGAGGCCGGCGACAACAGCCAGAACGGTAGCGAAGGCCACCGCGGAGATGACCGCCATGAAGATGGAGCCACCGATCTCCAACGCCAGCAGCGGGGCCGCGGAGTTCGCACCGCCCGGTGCGGCGAGGATGCGGTCCGGGCCAACGAGGGCGGCAGCGCCGTAGCCCAGAACCAGGGTCATCAGGTAGAAGGCACCGATGATGACGATGGCCCAGGTAACGGAGCGGCGAGCCTCGGTCGCGGTCGGCACCGTGTAGAAGCGCATGAGAACGTGCGGCAGGCCACCAACACCGAGAACGAGGGCAATACCCAGGGAGATGAAGTCGAGTTTCGTGGTGAGGTTCTTGCCGTACTTCAGCCCCGGCTCCATGATCTGGGAAGCCTCGTAGCCGCCTTCCTTGATTGCTTCGGAATTAGCGTGCATATCAATCGCCTGGGTAAACAGGGCGCTGAAGCCGCCCTTCAGCAAGACAAAGGTGAGGATGCACATGATGACCACACCGGTGACCAGGAGCACGGCCTTGATCATCTGCACGTAGGTCGTGCCCTTCATGCCACCGACAAGAACGTAGACGATCATGAGGATGCCCACGATGCCGACGACGACGGCCTGCCACTTGAACTCATGAATATCCAGCAGCACGGCAACCAGGGAGCCGGCACCGGCCATCTGCGCAATGAGGTAGAACAACGACACAAACAGGGTCGAAATCGCCGCCGCCACGCGCACCGGGCGCTGCTTGAGACGGAAGGACAGCACGTCCGCCATGGTGAAACGGCCGACGTTACGCATTGGCTCGGCGACGAGCATCAGCGCAACGAGCCAGGCGACGAAAAAGCCCACTGAGTAAAGGAAGCCATCGTAGCCATTGAGCGCCACGGCACCCACGATGCCCAGGAAGGATGCGGCGGACAGGTAGTCGCCAGAGATAGCAAGGCCGTTTTGCCGGCCGGAGAAGCTACCGCCGCCGGTGTAAAAGTCAGAGGCTTCCTTGGTGGACTTTCCGGCTTTCAGCACCACGTACATGGTGACAACAAGGAACGCCGCGAAGACTGAAATATTCAGAATCGGGTTGCCGGCGGAGGATTCCGCTGCGGCCAAGGTAATGGTCTGCATTGTTTAGCCCTCCAGTTCCTGGCGAATGGCCGCTGCCTGCGGCTCGATGTTCTTGTTGGCGTAATTGACGTAGATATACGTGATGATGAAGGTGGTCAGGAACTGGGCCAGGCCGAAGATGAGGCCGACGTTCCAGCCTCCCCCAAGTTCAATAGCCATGAAGTCTGGCGCAAAAACGGCGGCCAGCACGTAGAGGACGTACCACACAAAGAACGCCACAGTCATGGGGAAGGTGAACTTGCGGTATGTGCCGCGCAGCTTAGAAAACTGCGAGCTATCACGCATCTCGACGAACTCTTGCGGCGTTGGTTCGCGGCGCGAGTTAATCGAAGCAGGTGCGTCAGTCATGTCGCTCTCCTTACAAAGGGTCTTTTCTCCACAAACCGCGGTGAGAGACAAAAGTTAGTGTCTTCAATCACGTTTTGCCTTGCACAGTAAGTTACCTAACCACTCTTGCAAGGTTGTAAATCCTGCCAAGAAAAGTTAATAACACACACTTTTGCTACCCCCTCTCCTTGCATCTACAAGGCATTTTCAGCTCACCGCTAACACCCCCACAGGAGAATTCAAAGAGGGAATCTAATTTAGCAAACCGAAACTTCACAGGGTTTTTAACAGATCTTCACTGCCCTCCCCTGCCGATTTCCACCCCCAGGAACACAACAAAGCCCGCCTTCAGCACCCCCACTCCTCTTCCCCAATATTGAAGGAAGAAAGAGCACGGTGCGGAAGACGGGCTCCATCGCTCACGGGCGCATAACGCGTCCCCTAAGTGTTCAAGCTTTAGGCGCCAGGAAACTCACGCGGGTCCTTGAACATGCGGCCAAATCCTTCCTTGCCATCAAGCGCGTCGAGAGCCGCAATATCCTCTGCAGTGAGCTCAACCTTCGCGGCAGCGAAGTTTTCCTCCAAGCGCTCGCGGCGGCTGGACTTCGGAATGACCGAAATCCCCTTGCTCAACAGGTACGCCAGGACAGCTTGGCCAGCAGTAATATCGTGTTTCTCGGCCACGGCCATAACTTCTGGGTTATTGAGGATGATGCCGCGGGCCAACGGCGACCACGCCTCCGTCACGATGCCATGGCTATCGTGGAATTGACGCAGCTCCGGCTGCGTAAAGCCCGGATGCAACTCAACCTGATTGAGGACAGGAACGACACCAGTCTCATCGATCAGGGTTTGCAGAGTTTCCTCATAAAAGTTGGCCACGCCAATCGATGCAATCTGCCCCATGCCCTGCATGCGGGCGATCTCCTCAAAGGTCTCCACGTACAACCCGCCCTGTGGCCAGGGCCAGTGGATAAGGTACAGGTCAAGGTAATCCAGCTGCAGCTTGTCCAGGGACTCACGGAAGGCCTGGCCCACTTTGTCCTTGCCATGGTGGTCGTGCCACACCTTGCTGGTAATAAAGAGCTCATCACGGGTCACGTCGCCAGCCTTCATAGCGGCGTTGAGCGCTTGGCCTAGCTCTTCTTCATTCTCGTAGAGGGTGGCAGTATCGAAGTGGCGGTAGCCCAGGTCGATGGCTTCACGCACGGAGCGGACGAGATCCTCCCCGCGCATCTTGTAGGTGCCGAGACCCAGCAGCGGCATCTCGCGGTCATCATTGAACGTAGTTTGTGGGACACTCATGCCCTCCATTGTGCCGCACTCCCGCGCGCTGTGTGGCGGAAAATGGCGGCTCGCGTCCTTCAACCCAGACGAAAACGCGCGAAACGCCCTCACCAATGTGTGCCGTGCTCTAGTGCACGGCCGGTAAGGGCGTCGTTTCGGGAAACGGAAAGGGCTATGCCCTTCTACGCTAGGCGCGGATGAGATCGATAACGAAGGTCAGCGTGCGGCCAGACAGCGGGTGTGCACCACCAGCCGGGCCATAAGCCTTCTCCGGCGGGATGACCAGCTTGCGGCGGCCGCCCACCTTCATACCCGGGATTCCTTCCTGCCAGCCGGCGATGAGGCCAGTCAGCGGGAACTCGATGGACTGGCCACGACCCCACGAAGAGTCAAATTCCTGGTTCGTCTCATAGTCAACACCAACGTAGTGAACCTCAACGAAGCCGCCCGGCTGGGCTTCGGCGCCGTCACCCACCACAATGTCTTCGATGACAAGGTCCTGGGGAGCAGGCTCCGTTGCCGGCTCAATTACGGGCTTTTCCATTGGGGATTATC
The DNA here is from genome assembly GCF_001815785.1 of Corynebacterium sp. HMSC056F09. NCBI lineage: Bacteria > Bacillati > Actinomycetota > Actinomycetes > Mycobacteriales > Corynebacteriaceae > Corynebacterium > Corynebacterium sp. HMSC056F09. The sequence goes on along the minus strand of NZ_KV821945.1, from coordinate 19,494 downwards.
CTCCTTGGATTACTTTCTTCTTTGCTGGCCGCATACACGTAGGCCGAGCCACAACGCCCTCCAGTATAAGCGGAGATGTGGGGCTCGGCCCTAGAAATGCAGCGTATGGGCTATACGCTAAGCCACGGCAGCCTGTGGAAGACCGCCGCTGAGGTTACTGTTTAGCGCTCGCTACGCGGGGTGACCTTACGCAGGGTCTCGCCGGTGTAAATCTGGCGCGGGCGGTTGATCTTGGTGTTGAGCTCAAGCTGCTCGCGGTACTGAGCAATCCAGCCCGGCAGGCGGCCGATGGCGAAGAGGACGGTGAAGAAGTCCGTCGGGAAGCCCATGGCGCGGTAGATCAAGCCGGTGTAGAAGTCGACGTTCGGATAGAGCTTGCGGGAGACGAAGTAGTCGTCGTTCAGCGCAATCTCCTCGAGCTTCATGGCCAGATCCAGCATCGGGTCGCCGCCCAGGTGATCGATGATCTCGTGAGCAGTGTCCTTGACGATGGCCGCGCGCGGGTCGTAGTTCTTGTACACGCGGTGGCCGAAGCCCATGAGGCGAACGCCCTTTTCCTTGTTCTTCACGCGGTTCATGAAGTCGGTAGCGTCACCATCGTGGTTGTTCTGGATATCCTCAAGCATCTCCAGAACGGCCTGGTTAGCGCCACCGTGCAGCGGGCCAGACAGTGCGTTGATGCCACCGGCGATGGCGACGAACAGGTTGGCCTGCGCGGAGCCAATCATGCGAACGGTGGAGGTGGAGCAGTTCTGCTCGTGGTCAGCGTGCAGGATAAGGAGCTTATCCAGAGCCTTGGCCACGATCGGGTCGACCTCATACTCCTCAGTCGGGTAACCGAACATCATGCGCAGGAAGTTCTCGCGAGCGTTCAGCTTGTTATCCGGGTACATGTAGGGCTTGCCCTGGGATGCACGGTAAGCGTAAGCGGCCAGCATCGGCACCTTGGCCAGCAGGCGGACGGTTGCCTTATCCAGCTGCTTCTCATCCAGCGGGTTGAGCTGATCCTGGTAGTAAGCGGAGAGAATGTTAACGGAAGAGGCAAGAACGGCCATCGGGTGCGCGTCGCGCGGGAAGATATTGAAGGCGGCCTTAAAATCCTCATCCAGCAGGGTGTGGTGACGGATATCAGTGTTGAACTTCGACAGCTCGTCCTCGGTCGGCAGGTGTCCCTTAATCAACAGGTAGGACACCTCGTTAAAGGTGGCGTTCTCAGCGAGATCCGCGATGTCGTAGCCACGGTGACGGAGGATGCCTTCCTCACCGTTAATAAAGGTGATCTTGGACTCGGTGGAACCAGTAGCCGCATAACCCGGGTCGAAGGTAACGAGGCCGGTCTCGTTACGGAGCTTGCCGATATCGAAGCCGGAGTCACCCTCCGTGGACTGCTTAATGTCCATCTCGTACTCGCCACCGGGGTACTGCAGTACAACCTTGTTGTTTTCAGATGCCACGTGTTTTCCTTTCCTCAATGTTCAACGCCGGCCAAGGCCGGCGCAACAAGACTAAACCTCTTCACACTTTAGCAAAACTTGTGACTCTGCCAACATTGGCAATCCTGGCAAAGTATCTAGTGCGCGAACGAAACTAGGCTACACTGCCCACATGAGCAACTCAGAACTCGTCCTGCCAGCAGATCTCCTCCCTACCGACGGCCGCTTCGGCTGCGGGCCGTCCAAGGTCCGTCCCGCCCAAATTGAGGCAATCACCGCCGGTGCTGACACCATCATTGGAACTTCGCACCGCAAGCCAGCCGTCAAGAATCTCGTCGGCTCCATCCGTGAGGGGCTCTCCGAGTTGTTCGCGCTGCCAGAGGGCTATGAAATTGTCCTCTCCCTGGGCGGCGCTACCGCCTTCTGGGACGCCGCAACCTTCGGCCTGATTGAGAAGAAATCAGCGCACCTAAGCTTCGGCGAATTCTCCTCTAAATTTGCTAAAGCCGCTGCCGGAGCCCCCTGGCTCGACGCCCCGCTCGTCACCGAAGCCGAGGTTGGCACCGCCCCAGACCCGAAGGCTGCCGACGCCGAGGGCGCCGACATCATCGCCTGGGCCCACAACGAAACCTCCACCGGCGCTATGGTTCCGGTAGCCCGCCCCAACCCCGATAACGCAGAGCAGCTTGTTGTCATCGACGCCACCTCGGGCGCCGGCGGCCTGCCAGTCAACATGTCCGATGCTGACGTCTACTACTTCTCACCCCAGAAGTGCTTTGCCTCCGACGGCGGCCTGTGGCTGGCTGCTATGTCCCCGGCAGCCCTGGAACGCATCGAGAAGATCAACTCCTCCGATCGCTTCATCCCGGCTTTCCTCAACCTGCAGACTGCGGTAGACAACTCCCGCAAGAACCAGACCTACAACACTCCGGCCGTCGCCACGCTCCTCATGCTGGAGGACCAGGTGAAGTGGATGAACGCCAACGGCGGTCTCGACGGCATGGTCAAGCGCACCACGGAGAACTCCTCCATTCTGTACAACTGGGCCGAGTCCCGCCCGGAGGCGACCCCCTTCGTGGCCGAACCGTCGGCACGCTCCCTGGTGGTCGGCACCATCGATTTCGAGGACTCTGTCGACGCCGCCGCAGTGGCCGCTACGCTGCGCGCCAACGGCATTCTCGACGTCGAGCCTTACCGCAAGCTCGGCCGCAACCAGCTGCGCGTGGGCCTGTTCCCGGCGATAGACTCCGCGGATGTCACCAAGCTCACCAAGGCTATCGATTACGTTCTGGATAACCGTTAACCCGCGCCCCCTAACTTGGCATGCCGCACCACACCATTTATTGCAGCCATTTGTTGCGGCATACAACATGCCCCGCGCTCTTGCCAGAGTTCGGGGCATGTTCTGGGTAAAGTGGACTTCATCACATGTCCGCTACCAGGCTAAGGAGCGCCCACCATGCGCGAGATTTTCCTCGCACCCAGCGACTCAACTGACACCTCGCTCGTCCTCCGGGCCGAGGATGGTGAGGAGTTCTTCCTCGAGGTCACCGACGAGCTTCGCGAGCTTCTCGCTCCCGCCGATTCCGCCGAACCCGCTTCCGAGAACGAGGGGGCGGAGCAGGACGCAGAAAACACCGACGAGGAGGCAAGCGACTCCTCCCCCGCCTCCGCGCAGCAAGACCATTCCACCGGGCTGCGCACCGTTATGCCTGCCTCTGGTGGCTCGCCTTCTTCCCCACAGAGCCAGCCTGCACCGCAGGCACAAGAAATCCGCCTGCGCCCCAACGAGATTCAGGCCCGCATCCGCGCCGGTGCTTCCGCTGCGGAGATCGCCGAGGAGCTCAACGTTCCAGAATCCCGCATCGAACCTTTCGCGCACCCGGTGCTCTTGGAGCGGGCGCGCATCGCGGACGTCGCCAAGCAGGCCCACCCGATCCGCGAGGATGGCCCAGCCAAGCTCACACTGTGGGAGATCTTGGCCACCGCCTTTGCCGCGCGCGGGCACTCCCTGTCAGAGGCGACGTGGGATGCCTACCGCCACCAAGGCGAACCGTGGATTCTGCGCATCACGTGGAAGACCGGCCTGTCCGCCAACGAGGCGGAGTGGACCTTCAAACAGACCATGTCTTCCCCGGCCACGGTGGAGGCACGCAACTCTGTGGCCGCTGACCTCACCGACCCGGACTTCGTGCAGCCGGTGCGGTCGCTGACCTCCGTGGGCCGCGGCGAGCGCTACGACGAAGCCATCGACGGGCGGGAGTACGCTGAGGGCCGCGAGGTCAACGAAGCCGCACGCGCCGGCACCCCTGGCGTGACGGAGCTGTCCTCCTACACCGGCGGCGATGACGCCGCTAACGAGTCAGACGCCGGTGCATACGCCGAGCCTTCCGTTCTTCCCTCCCCGCACGGTGGGGAGCACCCCGCCGAGAGTGCAGCCGATGCGGGCACGGACTCTTCTAATGAGGAGGCCACACAGCAGACGGACGAGAAGGACACCGGGGTGGACGAGGACTTCCTCCAAAACCCGGATCCGGAGCCTAAGCCCACCAAGCGCCGCCGTAAGGCCGTCACCCCTCACTGGGAGGATGTGTTGCTCGGCGTTCGTTCCTCCACTAAGCGCCCCCGCGAGTAGCCTGCCGTGGATACACAAAGCGCCGTTCTCACTCTCTGGTACGTCACCGCCGCCGACCCCGCCGAGGTCCTCCGCGGCGAGCCCAAGGCCGACCGCGGCTTCGGCCGCAAGTTCCTCGCTCAGCTCAATCCCGCACTGCCGGTGACTCCCATCGGGCAATTCCCTCTCAACCGTTCCGCCGAGCCCGGCGCGAGCGAGTTCTATGTGGGCGGCTATCCCGGTGTGACCGTGGTGCAAACCATCATCCACGATGATCAGCTGACTCTCTCCCAGCTGTCCCGCACCTTGCGCGAGGCCGTGCCTGCCACAGAAATCTACGCCTTCGCCTCCAATCCGGAGACCGGCTATGCCGGGTTCGCCCACTGGACGGGCAGCCGCCTGCGCCGGTCGCTGTGCGGGACGCGTTTTAACCTCTACGAGGACCATGGTCTGCCCGAAACCTTCGAGGCCCCTTTCTGGGCCGGGGAGATGGATGAGCCGGTGGGTGGGATTTCCCTTCCCTTTGAGCCACTCAACATCACCGAGGCGGCCCAGGAATACTGGTTGGGCATCGAGGTCGGCGCGGACGGCCCTGACGTGGACGTCGTAGGCTATGCCACCGACGGGCGCCCCGAGCCCAAGGTCGATACTCCCCCACCCCGCCGCAGCGTAGCCGAGGTAACCACCACCTCAGTGTCGAAGCTGGGGCTCAATGACTATGACGACTACGAAGAGTACGACCTCGAGCCGGAATCCACCGGTGAAGAGATCATCCGCACGGCCAAGCACCTCGGCGGCTTGGTGCGGCGCTACGCGGTATCGACCTCGCGGAACCTGTGGGAGCGCTGGCGCTCGTAGAAGGCGATGGCCGCCGACGTCGCCACATTAAGGGAATCCGTGCCCTCCGCCATGGGGATGCGGGCGCGCACGTCGGTCGCACGCATGGCGTGCTCAGTCAGGCCCGGCCCTTCCGCACCGACCAGCAGCGCTACCTTGTCCGCGCCCTCTAACGCATCAGCAATGTGCACGGCATCCGGATGCGGGGTCAGCGACACCAGCCGGAAGCCCTGCTCGCGCAGCTTCTCCAACCCGCGCTGCCAGGTGGTAAAACCGCCGTCGAAACGCGCCCAGGGCAAGCGCAGAACGTGCCCCATGGACACACGCACCGAGCGGCGGTAGAGCGGATCCGCGGCGCCCGAGCCTAAGAGGATGCCGTCAACATCCATGCCTGCAGCATTGCGGAAGAGCGAGCCGATATTTTCGTGGTCGCCCACGCCCTCCATGATGGCAAGGGTGCGAGCACCTTCGAGGACCTCGTCCACGGTCCAAGCTTCCGCGCGGTCGGCTGCGGCAACCAACCCGCGGTGCATATCGAAGCCCGTGACTTCCCCCAAAGTCTGTCGGGTTACTTGGTAGACGGGGATATCCCCGACATCATGGTTCGCCAGGAAGGTGTCGAGCTTCGCCTCAAAGCCGATGATGCAGCGCACCGGGAAGCGGGAGGCCAGCAGGCGCTCCACGCACAGTGGGCCCTCACCAAAGACAAAACCCTCGCCGGACTTATCCGCGTGCTTGAGATCGCGGATATCGTCCAGGCGAGGGTCTGTGGGGTCATCGATGACAAAACGCATGGGCCCTAGTCTAGGCGCAGGGCCAGCTGCTCCCCCTAGGCGGGCTATGCCAACAGCGAGCTGATGGGATCCATGGCGAAGTAGACCACGAAGAGGGCCGCCACGAGCCACATGATCCAGTGCACCTTCTTAGCCTTACCGGCAAAGGTGGCCATCAGTGCATAAGCGATGAAGCCCACGCCAATACCGTTGGCGATGGAGTAGGTGAAAGGCATGACCACGATGGTGAGGAAGGCCGGGATGGCCTCCTCCATGCGGTTCCACTCGATGTCCTTGAGCTGTGCCGCCATCATCACACCGACGATAACGAGTACGGGGGCCGCCGCCTCGATCGGCACGATCTCGTAGAGCGGGGTGAGGAACATGGCCAGCAAGAAGATCACACCGGTCACAACGTTGGCCAGTCCGGTGCGGGCGCCGTCACCGATACCAGCCGCCGAGTCCGCAAACACCGTGTTGGAGGACACCGAACCGGCACCACCAGCTACGGCGCCAAAGCCTTCCACCACCAGGGCAGTCTTCATCTCCGGCAGGTTGCCCTTCTCATCCACGAGGTTGGCCTGCTTGCCCAGGCCGTTCATGGTGCCCATGGCATCGAAGAAGTTGGTGAGCAGCAGGGTGAAGATGAGCAAGACGGTGGAGACCACGCCCAACTTGGTGAAGGCGCTAATCGGATCGACTTGGCCCACAATCGACAGGTCCGGCAGACCGCCCAGGGAGCTGGGCACCTCCGGGGTGGCCATGCCCCAGTCCTCGGAACCGGTCAGTGCCTGGATGATCATGGCGATGATGGTGGTGATGACGATGCCGATGAACAGTCCGCCACGAACCTGGCGAATGACAAAGAAGGCGGAGAGAATCAGACCCACGACGAAGACGAAGGCAGGCCAGGTTGCAATCGAGCCGTTCACGCCCAGGCTTACCGGGACGGTGGTCATCGCGGCATCCGGCACGCGGGTGACGAAGTGCCCGTCCACGAAACCGATGAGCGCGATGAACATGCCGATACCGACGCCCATCGCGGCCTTCATGGAGGCGGGGATGGCATCGAAGACGGCCTGGCGGAAGCCGGAGATGGCCAGCAGGACAATGATGAAGCCTTCGATGACAACCAGGCCCATAGCCTCGCGCCATTCCAGGCCGTTGAGGGAGACCATGGTCACGGCCACGAAGGTGTTCATGCCCAGGCCCGCGGCCATGGCGAACGGGTAGCGAGCGATCACGCCGAAGGCGATGGTCATGACACCGGCCACCAGCGCGGTGGCGGCGGCGACTTGTGGGATTCCGAGAGTGGTTCCGGCCGAGTCAGCGGAGGTACCCAGGATGAGAGGGTTGAGGAGAATAATGTAGGCCATCGCGAAGAACGAGACCACGCCGGCGCGGACCTCGGTTCCAATGGTGGATCCGCGTTCGGTGATTTTGAAATAGCGATCGATAGCTGCGTTCATCGTGAGTGAGCGCCCCTTCTATCTAGAGAAATGAAGTTTTACCTGCTAAGGGTGCTCCATCGGGGCACTAAAACGCAAAACTCGCACGCTGCATCGCTGCTGCGCGCGGGGCGAAAACCGCTCTCTTTAATAGATAGGGCTCTCATCATCGAAGGGCCTCTCCTGCTCCGCTCCCTCCTCACGGACGCTCGTACCGGAATGCGCGCCACACCCGTAGGTGGCGTGCACCACTTTTCCATCCGCGGAGTATTCATTGGCACAGACGCCGAAATTGGGCAGCAGCTGGAGGTAAAAAGCACAGGTTTTGCACTGCAGTTGGGCCTGCGCCGCCATCTCCGTATTCGGCCCATACTTCTTGCGCCAACGCTCCTTGGCCTCCTTGAGGCCAGCCTCGGAGAGCTTCCCGCCGTCCAGTCTGTCGTCGTCAGGCGCCGGCGGCATGAGGTCTCCCGGGCCCAAGTCACCCGGGCGCAGGCGCTCGGAATAGGGCACCCACTCCGGGGCTTGGAGGGCCTGGCCGCCGGGGACGAGCGCAACCTCGTTCACGGTCGGCGTGCGGGAACCTTCAGCGCAGGCGACGACGGCATGCCACTCCCATCCCGGGTATCCCGGAACGTGGGCCTCAAAACGGTGGGTGGCCACGTTGCGGCCCACACCCGCAACGCCCCGGTGCTTACCGACGTCCCCCTCTCCTACCTCCTCCACGGCCCGGCGCGCCAGGTCGACAGCCGTCGAATCGAGAAGCGGGGAATGCATCTTTTTCTTGCGAGTCACCCTCCCATTATTAATCACACGCCCGAGCATCGTGCACAATGACTGTCATGGCCTTCCCACACTTCCCCCGCGCCGCCCGCGCGCTCGCCACGGCTTTATCTGCCGCTGTACTGCTCGCACCGCTGGCCTCCTGTTCCTCCCAAGCTGTAGACGAGCGCGCATCCTCATCGACGGCGACAGCGGCGGGTAGCGATGGGACGTCGCCAAGCGCACGCTCCCCAGAGCGCCTCGGCGTCACCGCCCTGGACACCGCACCCTTGCCAGCGGACACCTTTACCCAGGGCCTCGAGGTCGACGCTGACGGACACCTGCTCATCGGCACCGGGCTGAAGGGCGAATCGCGCCTTATGCGCGTCCAGCCGGGCGAGCTAGCCCCGCTGAAAGAGGTCGCGCTCGAAGACTCGTTCTTCGGCGAGGGCATCACGCAGACCGAGACCGGTATCTGGCAGCTGACGTGGAAGTCCGGCACAGCCTTCCTGCGAGATGCCGAGACCTTCAACGAACTCGACCGCGCAACCTATGACGGCGAAGGCTGGGGCCTGTGCAACGCTGGCTCTGAGCTCATCATGTCCGATGGCTCCGCCACACTGCGCCACCTGGACCCACAGACTTTTGAGGAGCTCGGCCCGCGCACCGAGGTCACTCTCAACGGTTCGCCGGTGGATAACCTCAACGAACTAGAGTGCGTCGATGGCGCAGTCTATGCCAACGTGTGGATGAGCGAGGACATCCTGCGCATCGACCCCGCAACCGGCGAGGTCACCGCGGTGATTGACACCGCGAACCTCAACCATGTCCCGTCTGCCGATCCCAACGCCGTCCTCAACGGCATCGCCCATATCCCGGGCACCGACGAGTTCTGGATCACCGGCAAGCTCTGGGATGAGCTGTACAGGGTGCGCTTCGAGTAGGATTCTCACCCATGGCTACCGTGAAGCAAGCAAGGAAGAAGTCACTGCTGCAGTTTCTGGCGCTCATTATCGCCGTGGCGGTGATCGTCGTGGCGGTGGTGATGTTTCAGAAGTGGTGGAATGACCGCCCGGGCCCCGACCCGCAGGACGTCACCATCACGGCCACGGTGGGTGATGAAACGATGGAGGTTGCGCCCTATAGCGTCTGCGAGCCCGGCGCCGACTGCGAGGAGGGCGAGGTTCCCAACCTCACGGTGGGGCCCGATGACACCCTGAAGCTGGAGATCCCCGAAGCCATCTATAACCACGAGTGGTCGGTTCTCTCCATTTACGATGACCCAGCCGCCAACGACAGCACTGCGCACGGCGCCAACGAAACCACCTCGCTCGAAATCCCCGGCTCCGTCGCGCCGATTGAGGCTTCCACCGGCGAGCGCCCGCAGCTGATGGTCGTGGAAATCTCCACCCTCATGATTGGCCACGATGCCAATGGTGAAGAGACCCCGATGCACACGGTGTGGTCACTATCCACCATGACCGACGAAGAGCTCAAGGAATCCAAGGCCACCGGTGACGCCGAATCTCCAGCAGAGGCTCCTGAGGAGAAGTAGCCGCGCCGCGGCGCGCGATGTAGCGCGCGCCGCTACAATCGACAAAGTGCCCGACCTGCCAAATTTACGGCTGATCATTGCAAAATCAGCTGTACTTTTGGCAGGTCGGGCACTTTTCAGTCATCGGCCTAAGAATGTAGGCCCCTAGCTATCCAGATCCTTTGCAATAGCACGCAGAATCTCCGCCACCTGGCGACCAGTCTTGCGCTCCGGGTAGCGACCCTGGCTGAGCACCGGCTGCACTTGGGTTTCGAGGAGCGTCATGACGTCGGAAAGCATGCTCGACAGCTCCTCCGGCTTGCGGGCCGGGGTGCGGCGGCGCGGAGCATCAAGGACCTTCACGCGCAGCGCCTGCGGGCCACGGCGACCAGCGGCGAAATCGAACTCGATGCGCTGGCCCTGGTACAGCTCATCAACGCCCTTGGGCAGCACGTTACGGCCAACATAGACGTCTTCATCGCCGGGATTGCTGACAAAGCCGAAGCCCTTGTCCGCGTCATACCACTTCACTTTGCCGATAGGCATGGTTCTTCACTCACTTTCTTTCCGTCTCTCCTCTACCAAAGCTTAGGCCGTATCACCTGCCTGCCGATAGGCACCGGCATACCGGGATAAGGAGGCGCGGCGAAGCGTGGTTGTGACTTAAGCTGCCGCGCGGAGGAACTATCCGTGGAACTTATAAAGAGATACATCTTAACCTCCACGCACCCCACCAAAGAAACCAAGAATAGGTATCGCCTCAACCACCACACCCGTTACAGGTGTGACATAGCTAACACACCCGTCACGAACAGGGGAAACGTAGGGGAATCCCCGCTTCCGTTATCGTTTTGAGCCATTTAACGTGACTGATTCGTTATAAACCGCTACTCTTTCCCACAGGCACTTCGGCCGCCGGTCGTGGAAGTCTCGCCCCAGACACAGTCCGGGCTTCCACACGGCGGCCATACATGATGTGCATGAACGTGAACATCAATTGCAAAACTACATGCCGGACTGGGCATCATCTGGGCGCGAGAAAGCAAGAACAACCTAGAGAAGGAATACTTTAATGGGACGCCACTCCGCTAAGAACAAGTCCATCGCCACCAAGTTTGCCGCTTCCACCGTTGCCGTGGGCGCTGCCGCAGCCATCATGGCTCCGAACGCTGCCGCTGCACCGGATTCCGATTGGGACCGCCTCGCACAGTGCGAGTCCGGCGGCAACTGGGCCATCAACACCGGCAACGGCTACCACGGCGGCCTGCAGTTCAGCGCTCAGACCTGGCAGGCCTTCGGCGGCGGCGAGTTCGCTCCAACCGCCAACCAGGCCACCCGCGAGCAGCAGATCGCTGTTGCTGAGCGCACCCTGGCACAGCAGGGCTGGGGCGCATGGCCGGCTTGCTCCGCTAGCTTGGGCCTGAACTCCGCACCGACCCCGCGCAACGTGAACGCTACCCCGGCAGCGGCCGCTACTCAGGTAAAGGAAGAGACCGCGCCGCAGGCACCGGCTGAGGCACCGAAGGCAGTCCAGGAAGCTGCCGAGGAGCCCACCGACGAGCTGGCTGTCGACGCCCTCTACACCCTCATCGAGGACACCGCTACCCAGTACGGCCTGACCGTCCCGGCTTCCTTCACCGAGCAGTACAAGGCCAACCGCCACGACTTCAACGCCTTCTACTCCGCTAACCGCCACGTCATCGACCCGGTGGCACAGGTTCTGGCTGCACGCTAAGCAGCGCGCCGTGCGGTGCAAGCACGGCACATAAAAGCAGTGCTTTAACTACATAGAAAGAAGCTGGATGGTTTTCTCCATCCAGCTTCTTTTAGTTTTGACTAAGCCTTTTCCTCAACAGCTACGCCTTCCTTAGCGCGCGACCTATCGAAGGCCAACATCGCCAGACCAACAACGATCCACAGACCCAAAGACCACCACGCATGGCCGAAGCCTTGCCCATCAAAGAAGGACAGCGAGCGGACTAGGTGACCCGTCGCGCCGATGGGCATCCACTGCCCCAACGTCGACCACCCGGCAGGCAGCAGCCACGGGCCGGTTGCCAGACCCGACAGCGGGTTCGCTAAGAAGATAGTCAGCACGGCACCGATTCCAATACCCGCGGCACCCATCACCCCCGCAAGGCCTGCAGTCACCGCAGACGTCGCAAGGATGCCCGCAGCGATAGCCATCCACTCGGCAGCGAAGCTGCCACCGAGGGTTCCATAGACGGAGTGCAGCATCCACGTAGCAACGAGCCCGCCGAAAAGCGCAATACCAACGAGCACCCCCAGCTTGACCCATTTCTTGCCACGAAATGCAAAGGTGGCAATGACAGCGGAAATAATCCCGCCAAAGGCCAGCGGCAGGCCCAACAGTGCGATACCGCTCGCCTGCGGGTCCTCCGCAGTCGTCGGCGCCAGCTCCTGCTTCTCCACGGACATTCCTTGTGCTTCAAGCTGGCCAGCGAGGCCATCAATCATCGTCACGTAGGGAGCACCATTTCCCGCAGCGGTGAACGCACTCGCGCCCTGCGGGGAGATGACCAGTCCACCAACAGCTTCACGCTGCAGCACCGCGTCGCGCACCTCGGCCTCGCTGTGCTTCACGACGATCTCCGGAGCCTCATCCCCCGCCGCACTCTCAATCTTCTGCGAGATACCTTCGAGCATGGGCTCCGGCGCCGAAATGGCAACCGGAACGCCAGCCGGACCCGATGCAAAGGTGGGCGCCAAAAACGCCCACAGCATAAGGCCGATGACGACGGGGATCCCCACAATGGCAACTATCGATTTCACAGCAACCGATGGCTGCTTTCCTTCCTGACTTTTCACCGCTGACACTTCCAACCTCCAAACGGAACAGGGTGTTTCACTTACAAAGTGGAGCATAGTGCTCCGTTTGGTATGATGCAAGCTGTGAGACAAGACGCAGCAGAAAACAAGCAAGCCATCGTCGCAGCAGCCAGGCAGCTGCTCATCAGCGAGGGACCGGGCGTGTCCATGCGCTCCATCGCCAAGAAAGCCGGCGTGGGCGTCGCCACGGTCTCACGCCACTTCCCCGAACGGCTCTCCCTCCTCGATGCCGTCACCGGCGCGGAGGTAGCACACATCAAAGAAGAGGTGGACAGCCACCTACAAGGTTTCGACGAGGATCCCGAAGGCACCTGGCGCGATATTATTCATCGGATCGCCAGCCTTAACTTCGCCGCGGTTGTTCAAGCAGCGGCAGCCGAGGTGAATACTGCCTCATTCTCAGACGATGACGTGCAGGAGATCGCTGCCCAGCGCAAAGCTGAACTGAAGTCGATCTACCAACCGATTATCGAACCCGCGCGACAAGCAGGTCTCTGCCCCGAGTCCCTCCCCCCGCTCGAACTTCACATCGGCATCGGTCTCATCACCCGCCCGCTGCCCAGAACACCAGTGAGCGCCGACTACCTATCAGGTATACAAGCCCAGCTCATCGATACGCTGCTCGACGGCCTTAAAGCCCAAGCCCGTGCCAACTAGTTGAGGCGCAAGTACATTACAAACACGTATAGCCCCACCGAGGAGAACATTCTCGGAGGGGCTGAAAGCGAGCCGCCAAGGCTCGGCACATCTGCTCAGTGAAGCGCAGATTTCTGCGCGCCTACTTAGCGGTTGATGCGGGTGTACGGGTGAACGTAGTTGAGCTTTTCTGCCGGCATCGGCAAAATCAGGTCGTCACCGTACGGGCTGGAAGCACCAGCAAAAGGTGCAGTAAGTTCAGTAATAGCGTGCTCGCGGGGGCTGTTCTTCGGCCAAGCCGGGGATACGAAGCCTTTGTTCTCATTCGACATGCTTCTTATTATTCCAAACCCCGCGGCAAAAAGTAACTTATTCACTTAACGAGGGCCCCATACCTCCCCCGCCTACTAACTACTAAGCTTGATCGCCATTATGACCACCCCCTCCAACCGCGCCCGCGTCACCGAGAGCTACCGCGAATGGCTCAGCCGCTTACCCGACGAGGACCTGCGCGCCCTACTGAGTAACCGCAGCGATGTCCTCTCCCCCGCACCGAAGGACTTCGACGCGCTGGCCTCGCGTCTGACACTTCCGATGCACGTCGCGGATGCCTTGGCGGCAAGTAACGCCGAGCAGCTAGCTGCCTTGGAGGACATCGCCCACCGCGGCGGCGAGGTCAACATGGTGGAAGACACCAACCCTGAAGTAACACGGCAGCTCAAGGAACGCGGCCTCGTCTTCGGTGACGCACCCCAGGTGCGCATCGTCACCGCCGTCATGGGCTCGCTTCCCACCGGCTGGTCGCTGCGCAACCAAGTCGAATTCAATGAAAAGGACCTAGCCACGCTTGCTCCCGAAGAGCGCCGAATCCTCGATGCCCTAAGAAAAAGCGACGGCATGGGCTATACCACCGACACCGAGCCAGACATCAACTCCGAGGATCCCGCCAAGCGCCTGCTGGCCAAAGGTTTCCTGGAGCGCATCAACGCACACTCGGTGCGCCTGCCGCACTCGCTTGCCCGTCTGCTGGCTGGTGATACCACCCCACCCATCCCCACCACCCCTTCGGGGCGCGCCGGCACACCGGAGCCGGATCCCAAGGCGGACGACGCCGGTGCCGCAGCTGGCCTGGAAGCCGTGCGCGGCATGGAGCGGCTCATCGAGTTGCTTGGAAGCCATCCGGTAGCGCTGCTCAAGGATTCTTCGGTCGGCGTTCGCCCCCTCAACCAGCTGGCCAAGGATCTCGCTCTGGAGAAGGAGGAGGTCGCGCGACTCATCTGTTTGGGCCACCACGCCAGGCTTCTCCACCGCGGCGAGCCGGATGGCCTGGAAGGACACTTCCTCGCCCCGACCACCGGGTCCCAAGACTGGCTCGAGGCCGATCTCGGGGAGAAGTGGCGCATTCTTCTCGACGCCTGGCGCACCTCCCCTTGGGCCAGTTGGGCTGAGACCCGGGTGCTCGCAGAAGACAGTATTGTGCGCCGCCTGCCGCACTTTCGTGCCTTCGTCCTCGGCGTCTATGCACACTCCGCAGTCGCGCTGGACGACGAGGAGTTCTGGGAAGACCTGCGCTTTCGCTCCCCACTTTTTGCCAGCCACACGCGCACGCTGACCATCGAGAAGCTGCGCGCCGAAGCCGAATGGATCGGCGCGGTGGCACTGGGCAAGGCCACCCGCGTGCTGGGAGATTCCGCTGCGGCCACCAGCCTCGTTCCTGAGACGGTCAGCGAGTTCATCATCCAGCAGGACCTCACCGTCCTCGTGCCCGGCCCCCTTGAGCCAGACACACACCGCACCCTCGCATCCTTAGCAGACCTCGAATCCCCGGGCCTAGCCAGCGTGTACCGCATCAGTGAGTCCACCATCCGCCGCGGCATGGACCAGGGCCTCACCACCCAGGAAATGACCGACTTCTTGGAAAAGCATTCCCCGACGGGCGTGCCGCAGGCGTTGGGGTTTGCCATCGGGGACGTCGCCAAGCGCCATGGCACCCTCCGCAGTGGTCCTGCGCTCTCCTACCTCCGCAGCGAGGACCCCGCGCTGTTGGAACTCGCCGTCGCCTCAGTCCCCGGCCTGCGCCTGCTCGCGCCCACCGTGGCGGTATCCCAGCTGCGCGTGGGCGAGCTGCTGGAGAAACTACGCGCCAAGGGCCTCTCCCCCACTGCGGAGGATGAATCCGGCGCCTCCCTGGCCGTCGCCCCCGAGCCTTACCTTTTGCCCACGCCTCGTACGAAGCCCCGCAAGCGCGAGCCCGCCTCGGTGGATGACGCTGTGCAGACCTTGCGGACATCAGCGCAGAACCCGAGTGCGAACAAGGAAGAAGAACCAGATCCGCTCACGCTCGCCCGCGCTGCCGCGCGCTTCCACGCCGATATCGTGATCTCCTATGCCGATAAAAGCGGCGATCTCCGCACAGTGACCGTGAAACCACTATCAGTGGAAGGCGGCTACATTGATGCCCTAGGCTCAGCGGGCAAACCCGTGCGTTTCCCGGTTCACCGCATTTCCTCCGTCCGCTTCGCCGACAGGGATTAAATCTTTCCCTGACGCCCAGAGTAGAAAGGCCTCATCATGCCCGGACCACTCATCGTCCAATCGGACAAGACCGTCCTCCTCGAGGTGGATCACCCGCAAGCCAACGAGACACGCGCAGCCCTCGCGCCTTTTGCCGAGCTGGAGCGCGCGCCCGAGCACATTCACACCTACCGCATCACCCCACTAGCCCTGTGGAATGCCCGCGCCGCCGGGCACGATGCCGAGCAAGTCGTCGACGTTCTGGAGAACTACTCCCGCTTCCCGGTGCCGCAGGCGCTGCTGATCGACGTCGCCGAGACCATGTCGCGCTACGGCCGCGTGCGCCTGCTGGCCCACCCAGCCCACGGTCTCATCCTCGAATCGGACGAGCCCGTCATCCTAGAGGAGCTCACGCGCACCAAGAAAGTCAGCGAGCTTCTGGGCCCGCGCATTGACGACAACACCATCGCCGTACCGCCATCCGCACGCGGGCGGCTCAAACAAGAGCTGCTCAAAGCCAGCTGGCCCGCCGATGACCGCGCCGGCTACGTCGACGGCGAATCCCACCCCATCGCGCTGAGCACGGAGGAGGTGGACTGGGAGCTTCGGGATTATCAGCAGTATGCCGCCGAATCCTTCTGGTCCGGTGGCTCCGGCATCGTGGTCCTGCCCTGTGGCGCGGGCAAAACCATCGTGGGTGCTGCCGCCATGGCCAAAGCACAGGCCACCACGCTCATCCTGGTGACCAACACCGTGGCCGGGCGCCAATGGCGCGATGAACTATTGCGCCGCACCAGCCTGATGCCGGAGGAAATTGGTGAGTACTCGGGTGAGAAGAAAGAGATCAAGCCCATCACCATCGCCACCTACCAAGTGGTCACGCGCAAGACCAAGGGCGAATACCGCGCGCTCGAGCTCTTCGATTCCCACGACTGGGGCCTTATCATCTACGACGAAGTCCACCTCTTGCCCGCTCCAGTTTTCCGTATGACCTCCGACCTGCAATCGCGCCGCCGCTTGGGGCTGACCGCCACGCTCATCCGCGAGGACGGCCGCGAGGGCGATGTCTTTTCGCTCATCGGGCCCAAGCGTTATGACGCGCCGTGGAAGGAACTGGAAACCGCCGGCTATATCGCCACCGCGGACTGCGTCGAGGTGCGCGTAGACATGACGCAGGAGGAGCGCCTGCTCTATGCCACCGCACAAGCGCGGGAGCGCTACCGGATTGCGGCATCGGCAGGCGCGAAGCTGCGGGCCGTCGACAAGCTGCTGAAGAAACATGCAGGCCAGCAGGCACTGATCATCGGCGCCTACGTGGACCAGCTGGAGGAGCTCGGCGAGCACCTCAACGCACCGGTAATCGACGGCAAGACCTCCACCGCCAAGCGCGAAAAGCTCTTCCAGCAATTCCGCGAGGGCGAGCTGGCCACCCTCGTGGTGTCCAAGGTGGCGAATTTTTCCATCGACCTTCCCGAGGCTGCCCTGGCCATCCAGGTCTCCGGCACCTTTGGTTCCCGCCAGGAAGAGGCGCAGCGCTTGGGCCGCCTGCTGCGCCCGAAGAAGGACGGGCAGGAGGCCACCTTCTACACTCTCGTGGCGCGCGAATCGATCGACGCGGAATACGCCATGCACCGCCAGCGCTTTTTGGCCGAGCAAGGTTATGCCTACCGGCTGGTGGACGAAGTAGACTTGTGAGCTGATGAAGATTTTCAAGTTTGAAGTCAACGAAGACTTTGCCAAGAAGAACAACGAGCTCCTGCGTGATTCCTCACGCCTGCGCAACTCCGGCCTCGTCATGGGCCTCGTGCTTATTATCGGCGCGATTGCCGTCTATTTTGGAATCGACGCCGTCTGGCGCATCACGCTGGCGGTCGGTATGGCGCTCTTCGGCATCTTTTGCGCCGTCATCGGTGTCTTGGCTTCGAGCAAGGTTGGCTCGGCCCAGAAGCTCTACGACTCCTATCCGCTAGCCCCCGCGGTCGTCGCGGAGGTCAACGAGCGCGACATGGTCCTCATGGCTTTGGTAAATACCAACGTTGACCCGAAGGCACCGCCGCGGTGGGGCGCGTGCCTGCGCACCGTCAGCAACATCCCGGGTATTAAGCGCACCGTGGGCACCAAGGTCCCGGTGGCCGCGGTCTCCGGCCAGCGCAGCTCAAGCGATAAAGACCACTGGCAGCAGATCACTCCCATGCCGATTGCCTGGGGCACCCCGGATGCGGAAACCGTGACGATTGCCCGCAAGTCCATTCCGGAGGATCAGTGGCAGCGCCTCGAGCGCGCACGCAAGCGTCTGACCGATGTGAAGGCTACGAAATACGATCTATTGGTGCTCTAAATGACTGTTGAGAGACTACAAGAATTTGGCGAAACCATCTTCGCCACCATGACCGCCCTTGCCGTGGAGAATGACGCGGTGAACCTTGGCCAGGGTTTCCCCGATAGCGACGGCCCGCAGCGCATGCTGGAGATTGCCCAGGAGAATATCGCCGGCGGCAACAACCAATACGCTCCCCTACGCGGGGTCCCAGACCTGGTCGACGCCATCGCGGAGACCTACTCCGTGCCGCAGGATCACGTCGTAGTCACCGCCGGTGCCACCGAGGCCATCACCGCCACGGTGCTTGGCCTAGTGGAGCCCAGACACGAAGTCATTGTCCTCGAGCCTTACTACGACGCCTACATCGCCGCCATCGCGCTTGCCGACGCCACCCGCATCCCCGTCCCCTTGAAAGAATCCGGCAACAGCTGGGACATCGACGTCGATGCCGTGCGCGCAGCCATCACGGACAAGACCGCCATGGTCATCATCAACACCCCGCACAACCCGACCGGCTCGGTCTTCTCCCGCGAAGCACTCACCGAGCTCGCCGAGCTCTGCGTGGAAAAGAACCTCCTCGTATTAGCTGACGAGGTCTACGAAAACCTCACCTTCGGCACCGACCACGTCAGCATCGCCTCCCTGCCGGGAATGGCTGAGCGCACCGTCACGGTGTCATCTGCCGCCAAGTCTTTCAACTGCACCGGGTGGAAGACCGGCTGGGCCATCGCGGAGCCAAAGCTTCTCGACGGCGTCATCAAAGCCAAGCAATTCACCACCTTCGTCTCCACCACGCCCTTCCAGCCGGCCGTGGCCCATGCACTGCGCTATGAACAGGAATGGCTGGACGGCATGGTGTCTGAGCTTGCAGAGTGCCGCAGCATCCTTGTGGAGGGCCTCAAGCAGCTGGGATTCCACGTGCATGACACCGGCGGCACCTACTACGTGGTTGCCGATATCTCCTCTACCGGTTTAAACGGCATCGATTTCTGCATGCAGCTGCCCGAAACGAAGGGCGTAGCCGCCATCCCGCTGGCCGCCTTCACGGACAACCCGGAACCGTGGCAGCACAAGGTGCGCTTTGCTTTCTGCAAGCGTCCCGAGGTCATCCGCGAAGCCGTGCGGCGTCTAACTGCAGAGTCCTAAGAATGCAGGCTCCTGCACATGCCCACCACACCAAAGTCCTATTCTGAGCTGACTGATCAGATCCAGCGCCAACTCGACTCGATCGTCGACATGGCCGTTCAGGTAGATCGCTCAGGCGTGACACACGTTCCCCTCCGTAGTCGCTGGACCGTTGCGGGACTTCTGAACCATCAGCGGTACGTCATCCGGTTTTGGATCGCAAATGTTGTGGTAGGCGCCGATCTTCCGGTCCCGTGGACCGACGACTCTCCACATGAAGACTGGAACGCGGATCCCGAGGTCACGGTCGAGACCTTCGTCGATGCCCTTCGACAGGAGTGGGAAGATGCCTTGTCTTTGCTTGCAACGTATCCACCGGGAGAGCCTGCATCCCAAGCTGACGAGGACGGCAGGCACCCCACTGTCGACTGGGTGTTGTCCCACCTACTGGCCGAAGTATCCAGGCACGCCGGACACATGGATGCCGTTTGCGAGATACTCGAGCTTTCACCCGTCGATTAACATCCACACGCCGGTGACTGGCACAGTGCCTCCGCGCTGACATGGGTTGGAGGACTTCCTGAGAATGAAGGGGCATGCTGCACCTCCAGCCCTAGTACTGTGATGTCTATGGAGTTTTTGGACACG
>NZ_KV821944.1:13191-13789 GCF_001815785.1 Corynebacterium sp. HMSC056F09 | reverse complement strand
CCGGCACTAAGCCTTCCGTGCGCACCCAAGTCATCGTCACACTGAACGAGTTAGACCAGATCATCAACGGTGACGGCGACGAAATAGAGCTCAACCTCACCAACGGTGCGCGCATGACCGGGGCAGAGTTTCTCACCCACAAGTTTGCGCAAATCGGCTACGCCACCATCGTGCACCCTATCGAAGGGCCTATTAACACCTGGCGGCTCGAGCGCGGGGCAAACTTCAACCAACGCCTTACCCTGCACGCCGAATTCCACACGTGTTCTAGACCAGGGTGTAATAAGCCAGCTGATTACTGCCAAATCCATCATTTGGTGCCCTGGCAAGCAGGCGGCTACACCAACATTAAGAACCTGACCTTCCTGTGCGCCTACCACAACGGCATTAACGACGATGACCCTTTAAGGCCTACCGGGCGCGGCTACATGTACCGCCTCAACACCGGCGTGGCGTTCATCCCACCCTGGGGAGCACCGATAACCGCGATGCCGGAATACCAAGAAGCAGTCGCCAGACTCAACGCGGAGAGAGCCTCAGGCCAAGCCACCACAACAACTCCGACCACACCACCAGAGGAACCACCCGACAGCAGCTA
>NZ_KV821944.1:836-13091 GCF_001815785.1 Corynebacterium sp. HMSC056F09 | reverse complement strand
AGAGGAACCACCCGACAGCAGCTAACACCCCGCCACCAAACACAGAAAAGAAAAAGCGCCGGTAACCTACGACAACACCAAGCACCCGCCAATCGAAAGATGGTTGACGGGCATATCGGCGATCCCGCACAACGACGGCCGCCCATTGCGCGTCATCCTACGCTCTAGCGATTCTTAACGGCTTCAGTTATGAGCGCGAATCCAAACGACGCCGCGCTGCCCCCATTGGGCACAACGGCGATTCTGGGTGAGCGTGGGACGGGGACGTCGTCAAGCATAGGCGTATAACTAGGCGTCGACCGGCGGTGGCCCCGGAGTCTCGTCGAGGATCCCCGCGTTTACCAGATAGCTGGCAAGGTCGCCGTAGTTGGTCACCACCTCGTCCGAGTCGTAACCACCCATCACGTACTCAATGACCGCGTTACGACCCTCGAGCACTTCCACCATAACGAATTCCTCATCCTGTCCGAAAATTGCGATCTGGGAACCGCGAGCGGATGTGTAATCCACAACGGATTCCTGCAGCCCCACGCGCTCCGCGTCCTGAATGGCTTCCTGATTCTCGGTGTACTGAGCGACAAACTCACCGTCGGCCCCATAGAGGCAGGAAATCGTC
This sequence comes from Corynebacterium sp. HMSC056F09, assembly GCF_001815785.1. Classification (NCBI taxonomy): domain Bacteria; kingdom Bacillati; phylum Actinomycetota; class Actinomycetes; order Mycobacteriales; family Corynebacteriaceae; genus Corynebacterium; species Corynebacterium sp. HMSC056F09. The sequence goes on along the minus strand of NZ_KV821944.1, from coordinate 12,475 downwards.
GGGACCCACTGCGCGTCGTAGCCCTGATCTGTTGACTCACCGAAATAGGACGTATCTTCGTAACACTCGGACGTCAGCTCAGCCAGAGGTGTAGGAACAGACGCTGGCACCTCGGACTCTCGGATAGCGTCAACATCATCGACGTCAATCGTGCGCTCCCAATAGCCGGCATCAGAGGCAGCGACCTCTCCTGGCCCATCTTCCAATCCAGCGGCAAAGTCCTTAAAAGCAGAAAACGCCGCCACAAGAGCGAGCCCTGTAACCAGAATAAGACCGAGGATTATTGCTAGAACAATCCACAACACTTTCTTCGAACCGGGCTTCTTCTGTGGCGGTTGCGGCATCCCTTAGCCTTGCCCATTAAAACCGGGAGGCGCTTGGTTGTGCCCAGGTTGGACGTGGTGCGGGTTCTGGCCAAACCCGCGGGGAGGAGACTGAGATTGAGAGTTGTCGAATGGATTCGTCATGTCGCTCAATTTAACAGAGAACCACGTCACACAAACCCTAAAAATGCAGGATGCGAGGCCTAATCCCCACCGGTAGCTGTAATGCTTTTCGGTCTGGCAGGCCGGAGCACTAGACTTTTTACCCGATGACTACTTTCGCCGAACTCGGCCTCCCCCGCGATGTTGTTCGTATCTTAGACAAACAGGGCATCACGACCCCCTTCCCTATCCAAGAAGCCGCTATTCCCGACGCCCTCGCCGGCAAGGATGTCCTCGGCCGTGGCCCCACAGGCTCGGGAAAGACCTTTACGTTTGGTCTCCCTATGCTGGCCCGATTGGCGGAGTCCGGGGTGTCGCGTCCGGCCCACCCGCGCGGGCTGGTCCTAGCACCGACGCGCGAGCTGGCAACCCAGATCCAGCAGCGCTTAGAAGAACCCGCGGCAGCATTGGGACTGCGGGTACTGGCAGTCGTCGGGGGTGTCAACATCAACAACCACATTCGCTCGCTTGCCCGCCCGGTTGACCTGCTCGTTGCCACACCGGGACGCGCCCAGGACCTCATCGACCAGGGCAAGCTCTTCTTCGACCACGTCACTATCACCGCCCTCGACGAGGCGGACCAGATGGCGGACATGGGCTTCCTCCCCCAGGTACGCAAGCTGCTCAATCTCACGCCGGTCGATGGTCAACGTTTGCTCTTCTCCGCCACCCTCGACGGCGAAGTCAACAAGCTGGTCAACCAGTTCATGCACGATCCCGTCACCCACTCCACCGCCCCCGTCGAGGCAGCCGTCGACACGATGGAACACCACCTTATTTTCATCGGCACCCGCGAGGCCCGCAATGACGTCGTTCTTCGCCTCGGCGCACGCAAGGGCAAGACCATCATGTTTATGCGCACCAAGCATGGCGTCGACAGGCAGGCCAAAAAGCTGCGCCGCGTCGGAATTAACGCGCTGCCCCTGCACGGCGATAAGGGCCAGAGCTCACGTACCAAGGCCATCGAGGGCTTTGCCGACGGCAGCGTTCCGGTACTCGTCGCCACCGATATCGCTGCCCGCGGTATCGACATTGCCGACGTCTCCCTGGTCGTCCACGTCGATCCGCCAGCTGAGCACAAGGCCTATCTACACCGCTCTGGCCGTACTGCACGCGGGGGCGACTCCGGCACCGTAGTCACGCTCGTCACCGACGAGCAACGCGATGAGGTGGCAAAGCTCATCGCGAAGGCCGGGGTTGCACACACCGACCTCGACATCAGTGACCACGCCAACCCCGCCAGCAGCCCCGAGCTTGCCCAGATGACGGGAGCGCGCAAACCTAAGGGCGAGCCGCTCGGCCCACCACACCAGCAACCATCGAAAAAGAAGCCACAGAGTCAGTCCGAAAGGCAGCCTGCGCGTCGGCGATCGGGTAGCCGTAACCAGCGCCGCCGTCGGGGCAACGCAGGTCAGCGATGATTCTCCAGCCTAAAACCTGGCAAACCCGGATGACCATACATGAGGAGTCGGCTAACGAGTATCTCGCACGCTACCGCCACCCGGGCTCGTATCACCCTGTCTACGACTTCCTTTTCGAGTACTACCCTGTCCGCCCGTCACACCTGCGGCGTTGGCACCCAGGCGTGGGTGTGACTCTGGCCGGCGAGGCCCCGCATGCTGAGTGGAATTATTACCACCGTATTGATGAAGGCGTCACGGTGGACACTGAGGCTTTCCTCGCACGCCGCGGTAGCACCGTTCGCTACATCCTGAATCTGCTAGAAAAGACCACGCATAACCCCACCCAATTCGATTGCTTTGGCCTGCACGAATGGGCCATGGTCTACCACACCGATTCTCCTCGCCATGACTTGCCGCTACGGTTAGGGGCAGAGGGGACGAATGAGGTCGTCGATAGGCACCGCATCAAGTGCACGCATTACGATGCCTTCCGTTTCTTCACTGAGCCCGCGCGCCCGCTCAACCTCACGGTGCTGACTCGCGAGGGACAACCGGAGAACGACCAGGCTGGCTGCGTCCATGCGACTATGGATTTGTATAAATGGGCGTGGAAATTGGGGCCATTGGTGCCGGGTGAGTTGTTCCTCGACACCTTCCGGCTAGCCGTGGCAGCACGCACACTTGATATGGAAGCGTCACCCTACGATTGCCGCGAGTGGGGCTTTGGGGTCGTCCCCATCGAAACGTCGGATGGAAAGTCCGAGTACGTGCGTCGCCAACGCGAGCTTGCCGACGCCGCCGAGCCCCTCCGCGCGCGGCTTGTCTCCCAAATTCGCGCCGCACTGCCCGCTACAATGAGGAACCATTGATGTGACCCGTCGGGGCGCGCTGTGCCGCCCCGCGAAACCAGCGCGGAAGGAAAAAGATGGCCCGGCACTCGGATGGAAAAAATAACTACGCATTTGCACCGTGGGTTATCATCGTGGCCGTTGTAGCGGTCTTGGCGCTGGTTATCGGAGGGTTCTTCCTCTTCCGTGGAAACGATTCCGATTCCGGTGAAACGGTGGCGGCAGAATCAACTACAGCTAAGACGGAGGAGACCTCTACTGCAGAGCCCACAACGTCGGCCGCGCCTGCGTCGTCGGAAACGGCGAAGGATACCGAATCGACGTCGGCCGCCCCCAGCTCGGAGGCGACGGCCGCGAAGGAACAGGTAGCGCCGAATACTTTGTTCCTCCTCGATACGTCCGAGAACCTCGCGCCCTATTTCGATGCGGTAAGCCAGGGTGTGGCTGAGGCGGCGTCGGCAGCCGGCGCGGAGGGAAGCCAAGTAGCCCTTTGGAACTACTCCTCTCCTCTTTCCGCCTCGGCAACCGTGGGTTACCGCCAAAACGTATCGTATGGGGATGCCGATAACGTTACCTATGCCGTAGGTATGTTCGGCACCGGTGGCGTACCACAAACTCGCAGTGCTGTGGTAGCCGCACTGGATAACGCAACCGACCAGGTGGCTGAAAGCGGCAAGGACACACGCGTTGTGCTCGTAACCACCGGCACGCAGCAAGATATGGATGATGCTGCCTTCGCCGAGGCCGTAAAGAATGCCCGCGGCGAAGGAGTGAGCTTGAGCGTGGTGCACGTGGGTAACGGCGAGAAGGATGCTGAACTCGAAAAGCTGGCTGATTCCTACAGCACGGTCGCAGATCCATCCGATGCCCAAGACAATGCAACGGCCATCTCGGCCGCAGTCGGCGCACGCTAGACGCGGGCTCTCGTGCAAAGCGAGTCCGCGGGGTGCACTCCCAGAGCGCAGAAAGCCGCCGCATCTTTCCCCAGGACACTGACGTGAGCAGCAGTGCAGGAAAGACGCGGCGGCGAGTGGCTCGAGTTTAAGAGCTCTTACGCTTGCGGCGAGCAGCGAGCTCGTCGAGGCCAATAACGACGTCAGTTTCTTCTTCCTCCACGACGCGCTCGGCCGGGAAGGACGTGATGGTACCGGAGAGCTCCTTAAGGATGCCAGGTACGGCGATACCGAATACGCCTTGGCCTCCGGCGAGGAGGTCGATGACTTCATCGTTGGACCGGCACTCATAGACCGTGGTGCCGTCGGAGACAAGCGTGAGCTCCGCCAAGTCATTAACGCCGCGATCCCGCAGGGATTCCACGGCGAGGCGGATGTTCTGCAGAGAAATACCGGTGTCCAGCAGGCGCTTGACAATCTTGAGCACCAATACGTCCTTAAAAGAGTACAGACGCTGGGAGCCAGAACCACGCGCGGTGCGGATAGAGGGCTTGACCAGGTCGGTGCGTGCCCAGTAATCCAGCTGACGGTAGGTAATGCCGGCTACCTGACACGCGATGGGCACGCGGTAACCCAGCTCCTCGTCCGGTCCGACGTCGAAGAGGGATTCTTGGACATAGCCGTTCAAAGCGGCATCATCGAGCGGCAGGGCGCGGGACTCAGTGCGGTTGTTTTTACTGCTCACGTAATTACTCCAGTGATGTTTGAGGGAGTTCTATTTTTCTATTAAAGGCCACGTCAGCGACCACGTCAAGGGTCGCCCTCCGTGAACCTCTAGTAGAACTTTAGACTTTTTTGGTCACTTTGTCATCATTAGTCACACGCGTGTCATTAAAAAATTCGCTGATAACAAGTAAAAGCGGCACCCAGAAATAGTGCCGCTGTGTCTAACATGGAGCGCTGGTGAGTATGTCGAGCCGACCGCCGCCTTCTACGTACGAAGCTCAGCTGAGCGCGCGGGCGCTAGTCCTCATCTTCCGGCGAGTCGCCCCCAAGCAAATCTTCTTCGGAAATTCCGGAGTCACGCATGAGCTGCTCGAAGTCATCGTCTTCTTGGGCTTTCTGCCGAGCCGCCAACTCTTGAAAATCGCGCGACCTCTTCTCCGGGAAGGTCTCTAGGGACTTAGCTTCGCGTTCGAGACCGTAGTATTCCTTGAGATCTTCATCGCTAATGTAAATAGCGACCTCCTCGAGCACTTCCTTCTCAAAGCGGACGGGCACCCCGTAGTGATCTGCAAGGACGAGGGCGTCACAGATGCGGGCGTCGTGCTCCTCACCTGTTCCGTCGACCACGTCGACCATGAAAGCTCCCTTATGGTACTCGGAGACACAAATATGCTCGATCCCGTCGAGCTGGTCAGCGAAGGCAATCAAGAGTTCATAGGTACTAGGCCGCGCGTTGTAATGGCGCTCCAGCACCTGGAGAACGCGGGCTCCATCAATGGGCGAGACCCACACAGGCACGTGCCGGTCTGCCTCTTCCCAGTAGAAGAGGGCACACAGGTTATTCTCGGGGCCGACGGGGTGGATTCCTAAAAACTTCACTACTTCTGCAGTCATGGCACCCACTTTTCCACACTTTCCTCACGCGTGGCGATTGACAGAACAGCCCTCTATTCCGCTAAGGGCGGAACTCGTCCCGCAGCTCAGTCTTGACCAACGTTCCATGAAGGGACAAAACAAGCGCCGCCATCTGCTGTGACAGCTCCTCCGCCTGTTGCGGGGCCGTATCAGACTTCGAATGCGCCACCGGTGAAGCCACCTGCGAAATCATGTCTGCCTGCCGGCGGGCGGCATTGCGCAGCGACTTCAATTGCCGTGCCTCAAAGCCGAAAGACTCTAAAGCAACAGCCGCCGACACAATAGACACGTCATCCGTGTCAAAGAATCCCGCCGGATCCGGCTTAATGAGCCCCACCGAGACCAGCTCCGCAATGTTTTCTTGCGTGGTCCCGGCTTGGTCGGCCACGTCGGCGTCGGTAAGCCTGGTCACCACTGGTGCTCGCAGCTGCTCGGCACTGATCAGTGCCTCGGCTTGGGAAGAGACAATGGCGGTTACTTGACCCGAATCCATCGCCTCCAGCTGCTCGCGAATAACCTTGAGCGGCGTGTAGTGGTCGCGCTGCGCGGTCAGAATGTAGCGCAGGCGGTCAAGATCCTTCTGGTAGTAGCGGCGGTAGCCCTTCGCGGTGCGTTCCGGAGTAATCAGACCCTCAGATTCCAAAAAGCGAATCTTCGACACCGTCACGTCCGGGAACTGCTTCTGCACGTGCTTCAGCGTTACGCCAATAGACATGGGCTTTTGCTTGGTCTTCTTGGCCGCCGAAGATGCTGTTGCTGCAGCTGCGGTGGACTTCTGAGCGCTCACGATGGGACTACTACTGCTTTCTACGCGGATTCACTTTGACAAAGGGCAGGCACAGTGAGGAAGCAAGACCGGCTGCTCCCCTCGCACCCCCCGCTTCGTCCTTGCTGACGGGTACTGCCCTATTTGGGGGCGATGAAGACGAGGCGGAACTTACCAATCTGGATTTCGTCGCCGACTTCCAGTACCTGCGCATTGCGCGGCTCGCGGTTGACGTAGGTGCCATTGAGCGATCCGACGTCCACGACCTCGAACTGGCCATCCTTGGCGCGGAATTCTGCGTGACGGCGGGAGACGGTGACGTCATCGAGGAAGATATCTGCTTCCGGGTGGCGGCCGGCGGTGGTGGTCGGCTGATCAAGCAAGAAGCGCGCGCCGGCATTCGGGCCTCGCTTCACGACGAGCAGGGCCTGGCCTTCAGCCAGGTTCTCAGCGCCAGCAACGGAGGCGTCGGAGCCCGCCGCGGTGCCGTTTTCCATCTCCTTAAGAAGATCAGCGCGGAAGACAGAAGTAGTCTCTGCCTGCGGTTCCGGCGTTCCGGTATTCTCGCTCATTTTTACCTCCGAAGGGTCGGATCGATGTTGACTCATTCCATATTAGCGACTCCGCTGCGCGCGCGAGTCGCCTCTCCACAAATACATTAACGGAAAATGTTTCCTATGCCCTTGAGCACGGAATTTCCCCCGCCAGACAATGGATTATCGGAAACCATATAAGTCCAGGTGGCACTCGGGCGGGACAGTCCATGATCCTCTAGGTGAGCACCATCGACATCAATAAGCACGGTCTTAAAAGTATCGACGGCATCATCAACCGCGCGCTGCGCCAAATCCTTGAATTCGCGTACGGCGATGCGGTGGTATTCATCGATGGGGGTCTCGCGAGCAATGGCACGCAAGTGAATGGATTCACGCACGTCATCCATCAGCTCCAAGTGGTCGGCCCACGCTAAGTCGAGGTGGTAGAGCATGATCTCGCGCGCAGCGCGCTCACGGGCATCCACGGGGACGTCGCTAAGCTCGGCGGCGCGATCGGGCGCTCGCTCAGCGAGCTCCTGCCAGGCCTGGTCTGTATCGAGCAACTTGGCACGGCGCTCATCGATAATGATGCGCTGATCCGCCAGCAGCTGGTTGTACTTCCACGTCTGCGCGTGAATCTCCAGCAACTGGCCTTCCGTCACCCGCTGGCAGTGTGCGATGAAGTCTCGGACTCGCTTGGATTCAATGAGGCCATCGGCATCCGGCCGCGCGGACAAAGACTCGTCTTCCCCGCCCTGCTGGACCACGTCATCCTCCAAGGAAACGAAGAAGAGTGACATGCCCGGATCTCCTTGGCGCCCAGCACGGCCACGGAGCTGATTGTCCAATCGTGAGGAACGGTGCCGCGAGGTGCCAAGTACTGCCAAGCCGCCCTTCTCGACGACCGCGTCGCGGTCAGCTTCGTCCGCGCCGCCCAGCTTGATATCGGTGCCGCGGCCCGCCATCTGTGTGGACACCGTCACGCGCCCCACGTCGCCTGCCTCCGCGACGATGCGCGCCTCATCCTCATCGTTTTTAGCGTTGAGGACGTTGACAGTGATGCCACGTTCGCGCAAAGCTGCAGCAAGGTCCTCGGACTCCGCGACATCATGGGTACCCACGAGGACCGGCTGACCCGTGCTGTTGATCGCAACGATCTCGTTGACGATGGCGCGCGATTTTTCATCCACAGACGCGTAGATGCGGTCTGCTTCATCGAAGCGCTGCAGTTCCTTATTGCGGTCGATGACCGAGACGTGCAGGTCATAAAACTGTCGCAACTGGTCGGTGGCCTCCACCGCGGTGCCCGTCATGCCACAGACCAAGGGATAGCGACGCATGAGCTCCTGCAGCGTAATGGTGTCGAGGATGCGCCCACCTTCTGATACCTCCAGGCCTTCTTTGGCCTCCACCGCTGCTTGGAGTCCATCCGGCCAGCGTTGTAGCTCGGCCACGCGGCCGCGGGAGGCGTCGATAAGCTGCAGCTTTCCGTCCGTGATGATGTAGTGAATGTCACGGATGAGCAGCGCCTTCGCGTGTAGCGCCAAGTTGACCTTCACCAGTACGGAGCCGATATTCTCCTCCGAATACAGCGAGTCAATGCCCAACTCCCGCTCGACTCGCGCCGCACCATCATCGGTGAGCGCCACCGTGCGGCCGTCCTCCGCGATGACATAGTCCTGCTCCTCGCGCAAGCGGGAGACCACGTTGGTGATGTGGCCCGTGGACTCCTCGCCGGGCCGATTTCCGGCGAGGACGAGGGGGACGAGGGCCTCGTCGACAAGCACCGAGTCGGCCTCATCCACCAACGCCACCTCCGCGCGCGCCTGCACCGTCTGCTCCCGGGAGGTGATCTGGTTATCTCGCAGCACATCGAAACCGAGCTCATTAACCGGCGCATAAATGATGTCGGAAAGGTAAGCCCCGCGTCGCTCTTCCGGCCCCATTTTCTCCGTCACGGAAGCCACCGTGAGTCCAAAGAACTCCACGAGTGGGCGCATCCATTCGGCGTCACGCGCCGCTAGATAATTATTAACCGTCACCAAGTGCACGCGCTTGCCGGTGAGCGCGAAACCAGTCGCGGCCATGGCACCCACCAGTGTCTTTCCCTCACCGGTGGCCATCTGGATGACATCACCCTCAAGCAAGCGGAGAACGGCTTGGGACTGGACAGTAAACGGGCGCATGCCAAGCTTGCGTTCGCTCGCCACGGCCAATGCCGCGAGGAAACGAGACTTATCTGCAATTCCCCCGTCTTTCACGCAAGCGCGCGCAGTGGCGGCAACGTCAGCATCCGACAGGTTCGCGATATCCTCCACCGCGGAATCTGCGGCCGTCACAACGGCTTTCGACTTCTTGTTGTTGCGCTCGGACTGCGCGCCCATTGCCTTCCAGAACCAATCGAATGCGCCCATGAGCACTCCTCCATCCTTGTGCGTCATACAGGTCTTCTATCGACTCTAGTCAACCCCGGTTCGCAAGCGTGCGTTCGCCCTTATATCCTTGTGGGCATGCAATCCGTGAACGTGTCGCTCCCTTCCAGCACCGGTACCGCGATGGCCGGAACCATCGATTTTCCCGACTCCCCTCCGCAAGCCTTCGCTATCTTCGCGCACTGCTTTGCCGGTTCGCGCCATACGCCGGGCGCGGCCCGCGTGAGCAAACAGCTGACCAACTTTGGCATCGCCACCCTGCGCTTTGATTTTCCTGGCCTGGGCCAATCCGAGGGTGATTTCGCGGACACCTGCTTTAGCCAGAATGTTGCCGATATCCAGGCTGCTGCCGACTGGCTAGCACAGAACTATTCCGCACCGCAGCTACTCATGGGCCATTCACTGGGCGGGGCTGCCGCTCTGGCCGCGGCCAACAACATTCGCTCCCTCAAGGCCGTGGCCACCATCGGCGCCCCCTTCGATCCTGCACACTCCGTGCTGCACTACGCCGACAAGATCGGCGAGGTCGACGCCAACGGTGAAGTCGAGGTCACCCTTGGTGGACGGGCGCTGACCATTTCGCGCCTCTTCCTCGAAGACCTTGCTGAGACCAACCCGGAGGACTATCTTCCGCGCCTGCGCAAGCCCCTCATGGTGCTGCATTCCCCCATTGATCAAACGGTGGGCATTGATAACGCGCAAAATATTTTCCGGACCACGCGCTATCCCAAGTCCCTCGTCGCCTTGGATAAGGCCGATCACCTAGTGACTAAGCAGGGCGCGGCAGCCCGTGCCGCCGACCTCATCGGGGCTTGGGCGGAGCAGTTTATTGTTCCGGAGAGCATTCCCACCCCCGTTGCTGAGGACTCAGCGCTTGCAATCCCGGCAGTTGGAACCAGGATGGGCGTCGTCGTGCGCCACAATGACCGATCGGTGAGCGCGGACCGCACGAAAAAGAACGGCGGCAAAGGCCAAGGATTCACCGCGGAAGGCCTTCTTATGTCCGCCGTGGCTACGGCAAGCACTCAGGCCATCAAAGAAGCGGGCAAGGCACAGAAAATCGACGCGAAGGTGCTCGAAGCAGTATCTGTCAGGGTTAGCCAAGAATCCGAATCTTGTTTCACACGTACGGTAACGCTTCCTGGCTTTCTGAGTGCCGATCAACAACGCGCGCTTGCCGACGCCGCCGCTTCCACCACCATCGATTCCCTCCTCGCTGTGGACATCGCCACCACCGTGGCAACCACTGCAGAATAAGCCGCCCATGGTTGTTCTTAACCCACTTGACCCTGCCGCCCGCTGCCCCTGCGGTACCGGCCTAAGCTTCGGCGAGTGCTGCTCGCGCTACCATGCCGGCACACCCGCCCCCTCAGCGGAGACCCTGATGCGCTCGCGTTTCAGCGCTTTCGTCACCGGCGACGAGGATTATTTGCTGCGCACCTGGGACCCCGAAACCCGCCCGGAACGTCTCGACCTCGCCGAAACCGGCATCCGCTTCTACCGCCTCGACATTATCGACACCGTCGCCGGCGGCCCCTTGGACCAGACCGGCATCGTTGAATTCGAAGCCTTTTACAAGGGGGCCGCGAAGGGCTCGCAGCGAGAGCGCTCCTCTTTCCACCGCCAAAACGGGCAGTGGGTCTATTCCGCCGGAGAGTTTTAGCTGCCGCTAAAACAAAGGTTGAACTGGGATTTGTCGAAGCGAATACCGCTGGTGTAATCTGTAGCAGTTGCACCTAATGGTGCGGCGGCGGACTATGGCGCAGTTTGGTAGCGCACTACACTGGGGGTGTAGGGGTCGCAGGTTCAAATCCTGTTAGTCCGACAAAATTTAGGGACGGTTTTGCGAATCTAGCTTAAATCATTTGCGAAACTGCTCCGCATAGCTAAACCCACCGCTTCACCGCGGTGGGTTTAGTCGTTTTCGCTCTGTTCCAGTCGTTGACTAATAGGCTTAAGGGACATTTCGTGTGGATTTGCGGCGTGTCGCACTAAGGGACATTTCGTGTGGATTTAGGCGCGTCCGGCCCAGCCTTTTCTTACGCCTAAGCTGGGGTTCCATTCGTTGTCGATGCCGGTGTCGAATGCGGCAGGTCGCCCGTCTGGGTGGCCGCGCCGTTTGAGTTCTTCTTTTGCCCAGGCTGCGCGTGCTGCTTTTTCTCCTTGGCGTCCGAAGTCTTGTTGCTTGGCTAACTCCAGCGGCGCTACCGAGTCTTCGGTGTGGGTGTAGAGCCACCAGTCCATGGTGATGCGCTGATGCTCATCGAACATGCCACGATGGTTTCCTGCTAGGTCTTTGAGCTGTTTGTTGATGCCACCTTCCAGCAGGTTCGTGGTGGCTTTTAAATCCTGTGTGACACCTTCAGGCGGGTCAAGGAAGGTAATTAATTGTCCGGCGTGGATGAGCTTTTCTAGCCGTTTTAGAGCCCTGCGGGCGTTGCGGTGGGTGTACCACCATTTCTGGTTGGGGCTGACCCATTTCGGTACTTGGCCTGCTGGTATAGCACTGCGGTAGGTTCGCTCTTTAAGCCAATCAGCAAAGGTAATGCGGGTGTGGTGGACTGCAGCTGTAAACCGCGCAGCATCGTCGGGATTGCGTACTTGGACAAGCATGTAGCCCAGTTTCCGGATTGCT
>NZ_KV821944.1:0-736 GCF_001815785.1 Corynebacterium sp. HMSC056F09 | reverse complement strand
CGCTCCGCCTGCCCCGTCGGTGGTGACGATGAGTGGTTGCGCGATTTTGTCGAGCAGTTTCAGGTACTCGTATGAGCTTTCACGCAAGCACCAGTGCCAGGCGATGACGTGTGTTTCGGTGCAGGCTACCAGCAGGCATTTCTTGTGGAAGTAGGTGCCGTCGATAAAAACCTGGTCATAAACACGATAGGGGTCAGTAGACGTGGGCACGGTGATAAACCACAAAAGCTTGAACCACCGGGTCAAAGTCCGCCTTGTTACCCCAAGGCGTTTGGCTAAATGGTCTGCGGATTCGCCGGAAAGAATCCAGTCAATAAAGATTTTGAAGTGCCGAATCTCGCTGGCGCGTGCGCGGGTATTAATCGATGAAACGTTGCATTTAGGACACAACCAGCGCTGGGTTCCTGCCGCGGTTTTGCCGTTCTTAACCAGTCCGTGCCCGCACATGTCACATGACGGTCGATTCCTATTAGCCATAGGAATTGGCCTTACCGCACCAGCTGCAGTCCTCCTATCACAGACCTAGGACTATCCAGTGTTGATTTCACAGATCGGGCCGTTGGAACCGATTCAAAATCAAGATCACCGTATTATCCCAGGCTGCCCCGGGAATCCGTATCGGTTTATCCACACGAAATGTCCCTTAAGCCGACTAATAAGGAACACAACATGGTTCGTCCCCTCTAAAACGACTTCTAGCCCGGAACTGTTATGTCCATAGGGTTTTTGGACATGG
>NZ_KV821943.1:0-49656 GCF_001815785.1 Corynebacterium sp. HMSC056F09 | reverse complement strand
TACATGTTGTGGTGACCCGCTGAACCCGTCGAGCTCTACCTCACCCCGCTACGCACTCTAAAACCGGAAGAGCCACTTAAGCCACAAAAGGGTACGGCGGCGCGGTTTTCTCACGGAAGAAGTAACGCGCATGCGTGTGCCGGACGGATTCCAAGTTCGTAGCACCAATAGCAACGAGTTCAACATCGGGGTCATCGTTGATTTGATCAAGGTCATGACGGGCAAGAGTTGCCTCAGTCAAGGTTCCAAACTCGGTAACATTCAATGCACCCGTCGGGCGGTGATACTTGATGAGAAAAGCCGGCATGCTATTCGCTCCTTTCCGACCCATTGTCTGCCCATCTCTTGTCGAGCCGACTAATGAATCTATCCAACATCGTAGAAGTCTTTTGCCGCAATAAACGGGCTTCACGCAGCCCTACTGTTTCGAGGATATGCTCGGCAAACGGAGGGGAAAGCGCATCGAAATACCTCTCCACTTTGTACACAACGTCTGAAAGCTCATGGAGTGAGCGGACCTGGGTATTGAATTGCCGCGGTACTTGCTCACCAAACTCCAAGTATCGAATGCCCCGACCGTATAAGTCACCAGCCAGTTCGTAGAGGTTGGCCCATCGTGATTGGAGTGCTGTGCGTAGTTGGAACTCGGCACGGCCTGCCGGAGAATAAATGTGCAGATGGATCGCCCGATACCCAGAGTGCGGCTTTTCTCTCATATCCTGAATTTTGACGCGAGCAGCGCCTTGCTCTTCAAGGTCTTGGGCAAGTATTTCAGCGACTTTTGTTTGCTCCGAAAGCGAGACATCAAAGTCCATTCGCACTCCCGAAAAATCCTGGATGCTCTCCAGCGGAAAGCTCGGCATTCTCCTTAGTTTCTCAACAAGCACTGGCCGGGTCTTAACCCTCGATCCTACGAAGAAACGATTCGAATCCGGCTCCACAACGGCATTTGTCGAACGCTCCAGTGGCACACCCGATTTACTCAATGCTGATACGGCCAAGGACTCAAGATGGTCGCATAAGGCAGACTGTTGAACCAATATGAGCCGGTATAGCCCCTCATCGAACTCTTTCCCAGCGCGCAGCGCACTGCCTATTCGATGTATCTGCCCTTTACTAAAAGTTGTCGGCTTTTGTTCTAAGAACCTCATGGCTCCCCCTCGTGAGTTGTGCAGCAGTCCTCTTCTGTGAACTGCATCCTATGCTGTGGACACCCTTGCGCCCCACAATGAACCGATTCCCCAACGCTTCAGATGTCTGCTTTACACATTAGAAAGAAGCTAAGACAATAACTCACACAATCGATCCTTTGTTCGACTGACTCGAAAATTACCAGCCGAATTCTGGCTATACAGTCAGGAAAGAATGGTTTGTTGACCAACAGAACCCTCCCATTTTTCAGCGCTCGGACGCGTCCCGCGATACAGTAAAGCCGCTTCCCTACTTTCCCTATTGAAGGAGACTTCTATGAATTCGTGGCATCGCCGGTCCGGCCTTGGAATGGCAACAGTCATCGCCGCAGGCCTCGTAGCGGTTCCTACTGCGACGGCACAGGAGCTCAACGTGGAATCCTCTCGGTGCTTGCGCGAAGACTGCTTCAGCGCATTTAGCAGCAAGGCAGACGGGGCCGAAGAGTACAAGCCATCTGAAGAAGATGAAGCCCGGGCTAAAGAGATGTGGCAGAACGCTGAAGACGCCCGCCTCAAGCTGGAAGAGCTAAAGAACTCCGGCGCTTCAGCGGAAGAGATAAAAGCAGCCGAAGAGGAATATCGGTCCGCCTCCCAGGCATGGGGCGAGTTCAACATGGATATCAACGTCAAAGACGCGCTGCGCGACGAGCATGAGCACGAACTTGAACAGATTGGCGCGAAAGAAAAGCGCCTCTCCCTGCTCGCAGCCGGTGGCGTCGTTGCTCTCGTCACCGCGGCGGTGGCTGGGCTTGCTAAAGCAGCAGAGTTTTTCCTCCCGCAGTTGAAGGCTGCACTTTCCCTGTAGCACACAACCACGAAACTGCAGGTCGTGATAGATGTCCGGGGTCTCTGTCATACTTGACGCATGACCACGCTAGAGAATTGGGCCAAAACCTGGGCGGAGACAATTGTGGACGCCCTCGAGCGCGAATTTCCCGCCGCCATGCACCACACGAGCAGCTCAGCTGATGATTGCACCGTGCGCCCACGCGAGCTGCACCCCAGTTTCTACGGCTGTTTCGACTGGCATTCCAGCGTCCACATGCAGTATTCCGGGGCGCTGTTGGATACCATGCTCGGGCCCAAGTCTCCCACCAGTCTTGCCACGCTCCTCGACGATCGCCTCAGCCCCCAAGCCCTCACCGTCGAATACGACTACCTTGTCGAACACCCCGGGTATGAAATGCCCTACGGGCGCGCTTGGCTGTTGCAACTAGCCTCCATCCGTCCCAGCGAATCGATGGATAAGCTCGTCGAGCTCACCGCGCAGCACTGCCACGACTGGCTGGGGTCGCTCAACCAACCAGTGCGCCACGGCATGCATTCCAATACAGCCTTCAACCTTTTCCTCATCCTCGAGGCCGCGGAGAAGATCGGGCAGGATTCGCTGGCGGATTCGGTGCGCGATGCTGCGGTTCGCCTTTTCGGCGATGACCGCAACTACCCACTCGAGTGGGAGCTGTCCGGGCACGATTTCCTTTCCAATGGATTATCAGAAGCTCTGCTCATGTCGCGCGTTCTCCCGGACTTCCCACAGTGGTTCGACGGTTTCCTCCCCCGCCGCACCGAAGCACTGGATTTTCTCACTGACATCCCGGAGGTGCTCGACCCGACCGATGGCCGCCTGGCCCATCTCTACGGCCTAGCTCTCACAAGGGCGTGGATGATTGTTGAGCTCGCCGAGTATTTCGGCGGCTCTGCCCTGCCGCGCGCCGAAGCCTTGGTGGCCAGCGCGCGTCCGCAGCTTGTCGACGGCCACTTCATGTCCACCCACTGGCTTATCACCTACGCACTGCGCTACCAGCTCGCCGTCGAGTAGTACTGTAGTTTTTCTAATCATCTATCTCTCAGGAGCACACCATGGATTCTCGTTACTCCGCGCGGCGCGATAGCTACCGCCTGCCGGAAGAGGGAATCCGCATCGATCTCCGCGCAGAACGCGCCCGCCGCCGAAGCCGCTCCTCATACGGCCGCGCGGGGGCCGTCGCCAAGCAGCAGCCCCACCGCCCTCGACGACGGCCCAACCAGGTCACAGCGCGCCATCGCAAGCCCAGCGACAGCCGAGGTCTCCGCCTCGTAGCCATTATGGCGGTGGTGCTGGTCGGTATTATCGCCGCGCTCAAGCTCAATCAGGAACCGGACACACCCGCACCGCAGCCCACAGAAGTGGTAACGGAACCCGCCGCCGTCATCGAGCCTTCACCGGCAGTCGAGATGTACATTCCGACTATTGATGTGCGCGCGGAATTCGAGGAAGGTTCCTGCCGGGTCAAGGACAATAAGATCAACCCGGACTCCATGAATAAGGCCTGTACCTATACCGCAGAGGACAAGCCCTATTCGCTGCCCGGAACGGACTCGCCGGACATCGTGGTCATTGCTGGTCACACGGGCGCGGGTGTGCCGGCGGTCTTCAATAACCTCTACGACGGCCGCGCCGATGAGCACAAGGCCGCGGTGGGCGACAAGCTGTATCTGCGCACGCAGAACTCCGGCGAGCAGTGGCTGGTGTATATAGCCACGGATCTGCACGCTCCTTCAAAGGAAGGCCTTGAGCAGGACGAGAGTATCTGGGGCGCCGATGCCAAACCGGGCCGCCTGCTGACCATCAGCTGCATTCAGCCGGCCAACCCACTGGCTTCTGCAGTGCGCAACGCGGTGGTGGGCTGGCAGTTTGAGGGCATAACGACCACACCTGAGCCGGCCGCAAGCTAGCGCTCAATCGTACTTTTCAACCCCCGTACAGGGGTACCCGTTTTGACAGGTCGTTGTCGAACACCCTACAACCAGCAGCCCCCACCAGAACCTGCTCTTCTACTAAACAGCCAGCCCCTTTACATTACAACTTATACTTCACGCTCATCGAACACTGCCCCAGATCAGCACGACACATCTCCCATAAATTACGGAACATCTTCACGTAACCCCTGTGACTAATGTGAAAATTGTGACTATTGTGGTTCTGGTCTGATGGACTCCCTCTCACAAACCCACTAGGAGAAACATATGAAGCGCATCCACCGCACCCTGACCGCAGCCGCACTGGCTGGCTCCCTCGCACTGGGCGGCACCGCCGTTGCCTCTGCACAGATTCCGGCTCCGGCTGAGTTCGAGTTCGAAGGCTACACCTACCAGCGCCAAGCCGACGGCTCCTACAAGAGCACCAATCCACTGGGCTCCACAACTCTCACTGCAGACCACGCACAGGCTGTGTGGGAACGCATGCAAGAACAAGAAAAGGAAGCTCCCGCCGAGGATCCAGCAGCCCCGGTTGATGAAGACTCTCAGGACAACGCTCCTGCACCGGCCAACCCGGACCCGGCTCCGGCCGGCCCGTCCAAGGTCGACACCCCGATCGACAACGGCAGCGACGCTTCTAAGAATGACCCGGAGAAGCCGGAGGCTGGCGGCGAGCAGCCCGAGGCCGGCAACGAGAATCCGAAGGCCGGTGAGGGCAAGGACGAGCCTGCTACTCCGCCCTCTGGAGAGACCGATCCGACGGGCGGCTCCCAGCCCCCGGCCGGTTCCGCCGAGGATTCCGATTTCGACGCCAAGCAGCTGGCATGGCTGGCTCTGCCGGCCGCCCTCGTCATCGGTGGCGTGACCTGGTACCTGGCCAAGGATGGCAAGACCTACGTGAAGTCCCAGGAGGCAGCCCAGAACGACGCTCCGAGTGCCGAGGAGAAGGCCGCTTCTGAGCAGATGCTCAAGGAGAACAAGGACGAGGTCATCGCCCAGGGTGGTCAGGTTGCCGAAAGCACCGCCGAGAAGTCCCAGGTACAGTCGCGCGGTATCTCCGCTGAGACCGGTTCCAACACCGTTGCTCGTGGCCTCGCCGCACTGGCCATCGCAGCCATGATTGCAGCTGGTGCTTTCGCCGCCCGCCGCAAGTTCTTTATCTAAGAGTCCCTGCGCCGCGTTCCGCGTGCCTCCAGGCCTTACTTTAAGAGCATGGAGGAACGCGGTTCTCGCAGTTTTGTGCTTAGAGCTTGAGGTAGCGTTAATATAGTTGGATAGCCCCTGCACACCAAGGGTTTTCTATCTTTCACTTTCCTTCGCTCTATTTCTAGGAGAATCCCATGAAGAAGGCTTCACTCGCTCTCGCCACCACCGCTCTGGCGGGCTCTCTGTGTGTTATTGGCTCGACCATCGCTACCGCCGACGAGTCCACCGCAAACGCCACCAACACCTCGGCTACCGAAATCAACTTCTGCTGGGCCCCAGCCGAAGAGTTCACCACCACCATTGAGGACACCGAGCACACCTTCAAGCAGGAGGAATTCGGACTCTGGCGCGCCACTGACAATGAAGAATTGACCCTGAACCGCGCCGAGGTCATGGCGATTGCCAAGGACGACGCCTCTGCCTGTGGCAAGCAGGACACCGCAGCCGCTGAAATCCAGGAATCCCTGGCCAAGAACCCGCCGAGCTCGACGACGTCCACGACGACAACGCCGACCACCCCGACGGAGAAGCCCGTGGAGCCAGCGGATGACCCTTCGCAGGCACCGACCGGCACCAATGAGTCCAGCTCCTTCGATGAAGCCCTCAGCTCCAAGGACGGTGAGCCGACCGATCTTGGCATTGCCGCCATCGTCACTGCTGTCCTAGGCGTCATCGGCGCCATCGCTGCTGTCGCTCCGAACGTGGCAAAGTCCCTGGGCATTAAGCTGCCTTTCTAACAGCTCCGCCCGCTTAAGAAAAGCGCTCCTCACCACCAATCGTTGAGGAGCGCTTTTCACGTAGCAGGACGTGTATCGATCTACTTCAGAGTTACCTTGTAATACAGCGGCTTCGACTTCCACGTAAAGATCACGTCATCGACACGCTCGGAGTAGCCACCAGTGGAGTTGGTGTACCAGAGCGGGATTGCTGGAAGGTCCTTCATGAGCACCGCTTGGGCATCATTGACCCGCTCAACACTCTCCTCTTCGTTAGCTGCCGCGGCGGCCTTCTTCAGAAGCGAATCGAACTCGGGGTTGGAATAGTCAGCGTCGTTAGTCGCAGCACCCGTGGCATACAACGGTTCCAAGAAACTCGACGGCGACGGGTATACCGACTGCCAGCCGGTGCGGAACGCACCCTCGATAGTCTTGTTCGTGACTTCATCGCGTAGCGATTTGAAATCCGGATACGGCGCTGGCTGCGCATCAATATCAAGGGTGTTTCGAATGAAGTTCACGACAGCATCGACCCACTCCTTGTGACTACCGTCGGAGTTATACGCCACAGTGAACGGCCCCTTGAATGGCTTCATCTCCTCCGCTTTGGCCCACAGCTCGCGAGCCTTGTCCGGGTCATAGGCTAGGACGTCGTTGCCGGGGATGTCTGTGGCACCGTCGTTAAGCACAGGCGACGTAAAATCCACCGCCGGGGTGTTCGTCCCCTGGAAAATGGTTTGGGTAATCTCCTCACGGTCAATGGCCATGGACAGTGCTTGTCGACGCAACGCCCCCGCCTCCCCGCTAAAGTTCTCATCCCCAGCGGGGATAGTAATGGACTGGAAAACTGCGGCAGGCTCGTTCACTGCGCGCTCACCGAGATCAGTTTCAAAGTTGGCCATGGCCGAGGACGGAATCGAGTCCAAAACATCCAGATTCCCCGAAAGTAAGTCAGCATAGGCTGCGCTGGCATCGGCATAGAACACGAAGTTCAGACCATCGTTCTGCGCCTTCCGGTCGCCTTCATACCTCTCGTTGGGAACGAGGATCGCGTTCTGGTTATGGTTCCATTCCTGCAGCTTATAAGGGCCACTTCCCACTGGGTTTTGGCCGTAGGCGTCGATGTCATCGAAGGCTGATTCGTGCATGGGGAAAAAGACGGAGTAACCCAAACGCGTCTCGAAATCCGCCGTGGGCTCATCAAGTTCAATGGTGAACGTCTTCTCATCGACAACCGTGAGCCCTTCCATGCTCTCTGTTCCTTCTTCGTAGCCCTTGATGGGCTCGAAGAAATAGGCAGAGAGCATGCTGTTCTTTACGGCGTTGTTCCACGTATCGACATAGTCCTGGGCACGCACCGGGGAGCCATCGGAGAACACCGCGTCCTCCTTGAGCGTGACCTTGTACGTCACGTCATCGGTCTTCTCTATGCTCTCTGCTTGGTCGTTGTGCACCTCACCATTCTCATCGAAGTACACGAGTCCCGAGTAGATGAGGTCGATGAGCGTTGCGCCCGGCACATCGCTGGTATCTGCAGGGATGAGCGGCTTTTGGGGTTCGGTGGAGTTGGTACTGATGAAATCAACATCCGCCGCACCACCCGATCCGTCTCCTCCGCATGCAGTCAGGCCAGCTGCTGCGACGACAGCGGCGAGGCTCGCGCCGACTTTTGTCCCTTTCATGAGTTCTCCTTAGGGGTATCGTATGCGTGACTTCCCTCATAACAATACGGCGATATGTTGCGCTTCACTCAATAAATGCACTCTCCGCCGCCGGAACCTTGCGCAGATCCCCTGTGTAACGCCTGTCAACATCCTCGGCTCCTCACCCACACCTCTCCCCGGCCGCACTACCGCCATACAGTCTTTTTCGCGTTTTCGTAGCACCATAATCGCGTCAGCAAACATTATTGCGCGCTGATAAGCCCTTGGCAGCTGTCGTGGAATACCCATATAACCTTTCACAGCTTGACCAATCCCTTTCCGACCTTCGTTAGCATGTGGGAGGTCGAAGTCAGTAAGCGATGACGAACATCGCCTGATGACGGCCTTTCACTTTCATAAGATGTCCCCGATCTATTCCCAGGAGAAATAATATGAAGCGCATTTCCCGCAACCTCACCGCTGCCGCTCTGGCGAGCTCCCTCGCACTGGCTGGCGCCACCGCCGCCAACGCGGAGGAGAACACTGACGTAACCGTCAACGATGCCATCAACGCCATCACCGAGGCCGGCGACAACACTGGTGAGACCGAAGGCGAGAACGGCGACAACACTGACGAGACCGAGGGCGAGAACGGCGACAACGCTGGCGAAGGTAACAAGCCGGACGACGGCAAGAAGCCGGACGAGGGCAAGAAGCCGGGCGAGGGCAAGAAGCCGGGCGAGAACAAGGAGAAGAGCTCCTTCGACGACATTAAGGCCAAGCTGTCTTCCGAGGAAGGCAAGCCGACCGATCTGGGCATCGCTGCCATCGTTCTCGGCGTCCTTGGCGCAATCGCTGCTGCCGTTCCGGCCGCTGCTCAGGCCCTGAACATCAAGCTTCCGTTCTAATCACTGAAGCTTGAACGTCCTAAGGGACGTCGTTAAGCACACAGGCACCCCCACCACCATCGCGTGGATTGGGGGTGCCTTTGTGTGTTCATGGGGAGTACTCCCGAAAATCGAAGGTTTTTCGTCTTACATCAGCCGCACGCGTGGGATCTGGGTTACACTCCGAACCCAACCGATCCCGGTTAACGGAATGATTCATTCCACTTTCCATCACCCTTTCACCTACTACCTATTCTCGGAGTTCTTATGTCTAACTTCTCTCGCGGCCTGCTTGCCGCAACCCTGACCAGTTCACTCGCATTCGCTGGGGCCACCGCCGCCAGCGCCGAAGAAACCTCCATCTCCTGCGGTGCCCCGAAGGCTGAGTTCACTGCCACCGTCGACGGCAAGGAGCACACTTTTAAGAAAGTCAGCGAATTCCTGTGGCAGGCCACCGACGATGAAGAGGTCGAGCTAACCCGCGCCGATATTTTCAATCTGGCTAGGGATGGCGAAGACGTATGCGACTCCGAACCTATCGATATCGACGACGAGACCGACGGCAACACCGGCGGCGACGATGACGCTGACAACGGCGACGACGAGACCGGCGGCGACGATGAAGATTCCGAAAACGGCGACGACGAGTCCGACGACAACACCGGCGATGACGACGCTGACAACGGCGACGACGACGAGTCCGAGGGCGGTGACGATGACGCCGACAACGACGACGAGTCTGAGGGCGGCGACGACGAAGACTCCGAAAACGGCGACGATGACGAGTCGGAGGGCGACAAGGATAAAAACAAGGACAAGAGCTCCTTTGATGGCATCAAGGACGCACTGTCCTCCAAGGACGGCAAGCCGACCGACCTGGGCATCGCAGCAATCGTCATTGGCGTCCTTGGCGCACTGGCTGCAATCGTCCCGAATGCTGCACGCGCACTGGGCATCAAGCTTCCGTTCTAACCTGAAGCACTAAAACGCCATTTCTTCGGCGTTGACTAGTCACCCCCAATCACTTCATTCAAGTGATGGGGGTGTTTTCAATGTCCGGAAAACACCCGTTAGCTAAGGGTCAGATTAAAAATAGTCAAATTTATATTCAACACTGCGACATCCACCGCACGAGCAAACTACACTCTTGCCTCAGCCGATACCGGTTATCTGATTGGTTCTTAAACCTTTCCGATTCACTATTTTTCACTTCTATTTCATCTCTATTGGAGACAACATGAATAACTTCTCCCGCGGCCTGCTCGCCGCAACCCTGACTGGCTCTCTCGTATTCGCTGGCACCACCGTCGCCTCTGCTGAGGAAGCTGCCACCACTATCGACTGCGGTTCCCCGAAGGCTGAGTTCACTGCCACCGTCGACGGCAAGGAGCACACCTTCAAGAAGGTGAGCGAGTTCGCCTGGCAGGCCACCGACAATGCAGAGCTCACGTTGAGCCGCTTCGATGTCTTCCAAATGGCCAAGGAAGGCGCAGCAGTGTGCGACTCCGAATCGATCGACCTCGGCGATTGGGGCGCTTCCCAGGGCGGCCCGGGCAAGGTCGACTTCGATATCGTCGACGGCGAGCGCCAGGATCCTGCACCTGTCGAGGACGAAGACAAGGACAAGGACAAGAACGAGCAGGACAAGGACAAGAATAAGGACAAGAAGAGCTCCGTTAAGGATGAGCTCTCTTCCGAGGACAACAAGCCGACCCCGCTCGGCATCGCTGCTATCGTTGCCGGCGTTCTCGCCGTCATCGCAGCTGCCTTCCCGTTCGTCAAGAACGCCCTGAAGCTCTAAGTCTTTAACGCCTGTTGCACAGGCACCTAATACCAGCGCCTCCGCGCCACAGAACCTGTGGCACGGGGGCGCTTTCACTTACCCCCACAACGCAGTTGCGGGACACACTTCACAAACTGACGTGATGCGGACTACACTAGGCACCCATAGATTGTTCAACAATTCGAGAACTATAGAAGAGGTGTCCTCCTGTCATGAGCACGCTGCACATAGACCTCAACGCTGACCTCGGCGAAACCACCGCCGGCAACCCCGTGGCCGATGACGCTGCGATGCTCCAGCTCGTCTCCTCCGCCAACGTCGCCACCGGCTTCCACGCCGGCGATCCGCACTCCATCGCGGGCACCCTCAAGGCGGCCGCAGAAGCAGGCGTCACCGTCGGCGCGCACGTGGGCTATAACGACCCAGCAGCCTTCGGGCGCCGCTTCATCGATTACGATCCTGCCGAGCTTGCCGACGAAGTCACCTACCAAATCGGTGCCCTCCAAGCCTTAGCCCAGGCCAACGGAACCCGCGTGGCCTATGTCAAGCCGCACGGCGCGATGTACAACACCATCGTCCACCACGAGGCTCAGGCCCATGCGGTTATCGACGGCATCAAAGCCTTCGGCGATCTGCCCGTTATGCTGCTGCCAGGCGGCGTCGCCGTCGACATCGCCGAGAAGAAGGGACTCACCGTCATCCGCGAGGCCTTCGCCGACCGCAACTACAACCCCGATGGCACGCTCGTCTCTCGGCGCGAAGCGAATGCGGTGATGGGTGATGAGGGGGACGTCGTCAAGCGCGTGCTCGAAGTCGCCGAAACCGGATCCATCACCGCCATCGACGGCTCCGTGCTCAACGTGGATGCCCAGTCGGTGTGCACGCACGGTGATTCGCCCGGCGCGGTGCAACTGCTGCGCGGTGTGGTCGCCGAGCTGCAGGAGCGCGGAATCGAGATTCGGAGCGCCATCTGATGCAGATTCACCCCGTAGGAACGCGCGCGCTGCTCGTGGAGCTGGAGGAATTATCCCAGGTCATGGCGTGGCACGCGGCCCTCGACGCCAATCCGCTCAAGGACCAAGTCGATGCGATTGCCGCCGCCACGACCTTGTTGTTGACCTTTGCCACCCCGAACTCTGCCGCCGCTGCCGCCGAGAAGCTGCAGGATTTCCACCCCACCGCGCAGGCGGGCGAGGATCCGCGCTTTGTAGAGATCGACGTCCTGTATGACGGCGAGGACCTCGATGAGGCCGCCGAGTTGATGGGCATGTCGCGCGAAGGCCTCATTGACTGGCACACGTCCACCGAGTGGCTCGCGGCCTTTGGCGGCTTCGCGCCCGGCTTTACGTATTGCACCCCGGCTGACCCGGCGCAAAACTTTAACATCGAGCGCCGTGCTACCCCGCGCACCGCGGTGCCGGCGGGTGCCGTGGGTATTGCTGGCGGTTTCTCCGCGGTCTACCCGCGCGTCTCCCCCGGCGGCTGGCAGCTGTTGGGCACCACTTCGACTCCGATGTGGGAATCTGATGCCCACCCGCCGGCACTGGTCCAGCCCGGTGACCGCGTACGCTACCGCGCGGTGAGCTCGCTGCCGGAGGTGGTGTCTACCACGCCTTTTGGCCGCCGCACCCCGGCGCGCTTGCCGCGCTTGGAGGTCCTCGATGCGGGCCTGCTCACCCTCTTCCAGGATCAGGGCCGCCCTGGCCGCGGCAACCTGGGCGTCACGCCCTCGGGTGCTGCGGACTTGGCTGCGGCAGCCACGGCCAACGTCGCGGTGGGCAACCCACGCGGCGCCACCGTGCTGGAGAATATCGGCGGCATTCGCTTGCGCGCGCTGACCGACGCCGTCGTGTGCGTCACCGGCGCCCAATCCCGCGTGCTTCTCGACGATATGCCGGTACACCTCGCGCGCCCAGTGCTCGTCACCGCTGGTTCGACGGTAACCGTGGATCCCGCAACGGTGGGCCTGCGCAGCTACATCGCCATCCGCGGCGGCATCGTGGCGGATGCGGAGCTGGGCTCAGCCTCCACCGACGTGCTCTCCGGACTGGGGCCTGCCCCGGTGCGGCTGGGCGATGTCATTGGTGTCCTCCCCCGCTCCACCGCAATGACGGATGCGCAGCTGAGCAACCCGATGCGCGTTCTCGAAGGCGCGCACGGCCAGACCGAGGGTGTGCTGCGCTGCGTGCTCGGCCCGCGCGATGACTGGTTTACGCCCGAAAGTCTGGAGGCGTTCCTGGCCACCGAGTGGACCGTGACCGCGCAGTCCAACCGCGTGGGCGTGCGCCTAGTAGGCCCGGAGGGATCCGTGTCTTTGGGTCGCGCCCGCGAGGGCGAGCTGCCCTCGGAGGGCATGGTCGCCGGATCGGTCCAGGTACCGCCGAGCGGCGAGCCCGTGATTTTCCTCCGCGATCACGCAGTAACCGGTGGCTACCCGGTCATCGCTACCGTCCTTGAAGAAGATATTGATATCGCCGCACAGCTCCCGCCGGGGGCGACGGTCCGCTTTGAACTCGCTTAAACACTAGTAAAGGAACACCCACCCATGATCTCTGCAGTCCTTATTGCTAACCGCGGCGAGATCGCCGTCCGTATTGCCCGCACCGCGCGTGACCTGGGCATCCGCTCCATCGCCATTTATTCCGAAGCCGATGCCGGCGCCCTGCACACCCAGGTGGCTGACGAAGCTTATGCGCTTCCCGGCAACTCCGCGGCGGATACCTACATGAACATCCCGGCGCTCCTCGACATCGCCGTGCGCGCCGGCGCTGACGCCATCCACCCCGGTTACGGCTTCCTCTCGGAGAACGCCGACTTTGCCCGCACCGTGGCCGAGGCCGGACTGACGTGGATTGGTCCCTCGCCGGAGTCCATCGAGCTGCTCGGTGACAAGATTGCCGCGCGCCGCGTGGCCGAGGAGGTCGGTGCCCCGCTGGCACCAGGTACCTCCGATCCCATCGATGACTGGCAGGAAGCCCGCGCCTTCGCTGAGGAGCACGGCCTGCCCATCGCTATTAAGGCTGCCTACGGCGGCGGCGGACGTGGTCTCAAGGTGGTGGAAAACCTCGAGGACATCGAGGCGGCCTTCAACTCCGCCGGCCGCGAGGCCAAGGAGGCTTTCGGCCGCGCGGAATGCTACGTGGAGAAGTTCCTGACCCACCCGCGCCACGTGGAGGCGCAGATTCTGGCCGATACGCACGGCAACGTCGCCGTGCTGGGCACCCGCGATTGCTCCACGCAGCGCCGCTTCCAAAAACTCATCGAGGAAGCCCCGGCGCCCGCGCTTTCCGACGAGCAGCGCACCGGCATCCACGAGGGTGCCCGCGCCATCTGCGCGAAGGTGGGCTACACCGGTGCAGGCACCGTCGAGTACATCGTCTCCGAGGATGGCACGATCTCCTTCCTCGAGGTCAATACCCGCGTGCAGGTGGAGCACCCAGTGACTGAGATGGTCACGGGCGTGGACATCATTGCGGAGCAATTCCGCATCGCCTCCGGCGAACCCCTCTCCTTCGCGTCCGATTCCCCGTCTGATTCCTCTTCCTCGTCTGAAGCGCAAACTTCAGACGCATCGGACCCTGTGTCCGATGGCCACGCCTTCGAGTTCCGCATCAACGCCGAGGACATCCTCAACGGCTTCGCTCCCTGCCCCGGCACCATCGTGCGCTTTGAGCCGCCGACCGGTCCTGGCATCCGCGTCGATTCGGGTGTGCGCTCCGGATCCATCGTGCCGCCCTACTATGACTCGCTCGTGGCCAAGCTCCTGGTCTGGGGCCCAACCCGCGAGATCGCGCTGAAACGCGCGCAGCAGGCCCTTCAGGAATTCGATATCGAAGGTGTTCGCACCGTGCTGCCCTTCCACCGCGATATGGTCTCCTCCCAGGTCCTCGTGGACCATGGCGACGCCGATGCCGCGGCCGGCATCTACACCGACTGGCTCGACCACAACTACCGCCCCTCCGCGGAGGCCACGAGCACAACGGTCCCCGTCGAGGCCATCTACGCGCAGCGCACCCGCGTGGCACTGGAAATCGACGGCAAGCTGGTCAGCGTGGGCTTCCCCACCGATATGTTGTCGCAGGGGCCGGCGAAGGGGGCGTCGGCAAGCGCGGCGTCCGGTGCCAGCGCCAGCGGCAACGAAGTGACCTGCCCTTACGAGGCCAACCTCGTGGCATGGAACGTAGAAGACGGCGAGACCGTCGAAGAAGGCCAGGCCATCGCCACGATCGAGGCAATGAAGATGGAATCCGCGGTCAAGGCCCCGTCCGCGGGCAAGCTAAGCCGTGTGGCAAAGGAAGGCTCGAGGCTGGAACCGGGCGCGGTGATCGCCACGATTTCTTAAGCGGCGGGCTACTGTAAGTCGCATGCTTGCAGATTCCGTCGCCTCCGCGCTTCGCGCCGCCATCTCCGAAGGCGAGTACATGCCTGGGCAGCAGCTCAGCGAGGTCCGCGCGGCCGAGCGCTTCGAGTGCTCCCGCAACACGCTGCGGGAGTCCTTCGCCATGCTCGCTTCCGAGCGCATCGTGGAGCGCATCCCGCACAGGGGCGTGTTCATTGCCACCCCGGATGCCAATTTCGTGCGCGATCTTTATCTGGCGCGCGCAGCCATCGAGCCGGCCGCGGCGCGCTATGCCACTTTCGAGGACCCAGGCGAGCTGGTACAACTGACCGAATCCGCAGTGCTTAACGACGCTCCCCGCCCCCTCATCAACCAGCGCTTCCACAAACAGCTGGTCGCCGGCTTGGGCTCGCCGACGCTGGATCGCTCCATGTCGCACCTCCTGGCGCGCATGCGCTTGACCTTCTTGTTGACACTGGAACGGTATCCGCAGATTCACGATAACCACGTGCAAGCCAACATCGACTTGGCCCACCTCATTGCACAAGGTGAGCGCGAGGCCGCCGCCGATGCCTGCCGCGCAGACCTGATGCGCGCGATGGAATCGATTCTCCGGGTCCTTTAGTTTCCTTTAGTTTCCGAGTCCCCTGGCAAGGCCTCCGCTCCTGTTAGCCGGTTCCACCTGCGCGAAGAAATCCAGCCCACATGGTTCGAGTGAGATGGTTCATGTCAAAAGGTTCGTTTACCCCCAAGTGAACCATCTATGCACGCAAAGAAGGTTTGTTTGCCCCCAAACAAACCTTCTGACCAGAACCATCTGAGTAGAACCTTGTATCGGAGCACTGAGAGCTTGGGGGTGGTAGCACCACCGCACAGAATTTAAGGGATAAGGAAGTCGCGGTCCGGAATGTCGGTGACGAGCATCTTGCCCGGGGCATGCGTAATGGCCAGGCTGGGCCGCGAGTTCATCACGATAGCCTGCGGGGTCACGCCGCACGCCCAAAAGACCGGGATGGTGCCCTCGGGAATGTCGACGGCTTCGCCGAAATCGGGCTGCGACAAGTCCTCGATGCCGATGGCCGCTGGGTCACCCACGTGAACCGGGGCGCCATGGACGCCCGGGTAGCGGGAGGTGATGCGGACGGCATCGGAAACCTGGCTCGCAGGAATCGGGCGCATGGAGACCACCATGGGCCCCGAAAAGACGCCGGCCGGCGCGCAGGGAATCGTGGTGCGATACATCGGTACATTGCGCCCCTGGTCAATGTGAGCGATGGAAATGCCGTTTTCCACGAGCGCATTCTCAAAGGTGAAGGAACAACCGATGAGGAAGGAGACGATGTCGTCGGAGTAGAACGGGGAAGCGTCGTCAAGCGTATGCGTGAGTTGGCCGTCCTCATAGATGTTGTAGGCGGGGATATCGGTGCGGATGTCGCCGCCCGGGATGAGCTCAGAGGTGTACTGCCCCGCCTCCAGCACGCCGACGATGGGGCACGGCTTGGGATTGCGCTGAGCGAAGAGGAGGAAGTCGAAAGCGTACTTGCTCGGCAGCGCGATGAGGTTGGCCTGCATGAAGCCGCGGGCGTGGCCGGCAGTGGTGATCATGTCGTGCGTGCGAGCAAAGGCGCGCACCTCTGACGGAGTCTGCATCATGCCCATAGGTTAACGATTCCGGAGATGGATTTGATGCCGATGAAGATTTCCAGCACGAGCGCTAGCACGCCAGCGATGAGGAGCCACATCGGCTGCTTGACACCGTGGGTGAGGTCGTGGCGCTTGAACGCGACCCACATGATCATGGCGAAGGCGATAGGCAGGATGATGCCGTTGAAGGCGCCCGCGAAGATGAGGAGTTTCTGCGGCGCAGAGTTGAGAATGCCGTAGAGGATGGCGCAGACCACGATGAACCCGACGGTCAGGAAGTTGCGGGTGCGCGGGCTGACCTTCTGGGTGGTCACGAAGGTGATGGAGGTGTAGGAGGCACCGATAACGGAGGACAGACCTGCGGCGAAGAGGACGACGCCGAAGGCGCGGAGGCCGAACTCGCCGGCGGCGTGGCGGAAGGCATCGGCGGCCGTGTTGTCCTCAGAGAGCGCAACACCAGTAGACACAACGCCGAGGACCGCGAGGAAGAGCAGCACGCGCATAATGCCGGTGATGATGATGCCGAGAACGGAGGTCTTGGTAATCGCGTTGACGTTCTCCGGGCCCGAGAGGCCGGAGTCGATGAGGCGGTGTGCACCGGCGAAGGTGATGTAGCCGCCCACCGTACCGCCGATGAGGGTGGTGATGACGAAGAAATCGACGCTCTCCGGCATGACGGTGTTCTTCAGGGCCTCCCCTACCGGCGGCTGGGAGACAATCGCCACGTAGAGCATGAGCAGAATCATGATGGCGCCGAGCGCGGCGACGATGCGGTCCAATGCTATGCCTGCGCGCTTGGACAGGAAGATGAAGATGGCGATGGCGGAAGCGATGAGGCCGCCGATGCGGGCATCGATGCCGAGCAGGGCGTTAAGACCCAAGCCAGAGCCGGCGATGTTGCCGATATTAAAGACCATGCCACCGATGAAGACTAGGACCGCGAGGAACCATCCAAGGCCAGGCAGAACGGTATTACCCAGCTCGTTGGCACGCATGCCGGAGATAGCAAGCACGCGCCACACGTTGAGCTGGATGGCGATGTCGACGATGATCGACAGCGCAATGGCGAAGGCAAAGGCCGCGCCCATCTGCACGGTGAAGACGGAGGTTTGGGTCAAAAAGCCCGGGCCGATGGCGGAGGTGGCCATGAGGAACATGGCGCCGGCCATGGCGCCGATGCCCTTGGGGGCCTGCGCTTCTTGCGGCGCGTTCTGGGCGGCTTCCTGGGAAGCGGAGGGGTTGGTGGGTTCCAAGCTCATTGTTGGGCACCTTTCGTGACGAAGGTCGCATTAAACGTTGGTGAAAGCATAGGGGTTGTTCAACAATCTGTAAACAGCGCGGGGGTGGCGCACGTTACACCCACGCCAAAGGTGCAGCCACCCCCACACCCTGACCGCACACCGTTGCGCGCCTCCAAAAGGTGACCTAGGATACTAAGTTAACTAATCGTCATTCGTATTCATCAACGGAGGAACCCATGCCCCAGGACATTTACATCGCCGGAGCTGCACGCCTGCCTATCGGCAAATTCGGCGGCAGCCTCGCGCGACTTTCCCTGACCGAACTTGGCTCCCTTGCGGCCGAAGCGGCGATTGACCGTTCGGGCCTTGCAAGCACAGACCTCGACACTGCCGTGGCCTCCAACGTCATGCCCGTTGTGCCGAAGGACCTCTACCTCTCACGTGCCATTGCCAAGAATGTCGGAATGCCGGACTCCTCCACCGCCATGGGCGTCAACCGCCTCTGCGGCTCCGGCGTCCAGGCCGTCATCAGCGCGGCACAGCTCCTGCAGACTGGCGACGGCTCCCTAGCGCTGGCCGTCGGCGCGGAATCCATGAGCAACGCGCCCTACTCCGTCGAAGGCGCACGCTTTGGCAAGCGCATGGGCGACGGCAAACTCTACGACTGGCTCACCGGCGCACTCTCCTGCCCCTTCGGCACCGGCCACATGGGCGTGACCGCGGAAAACGTCGCCGCGGATAACGCCATCTCCCGCGAGCGCCAGGACGAGTTCGCCGCCGAGTCCCAGGAGCGCGCCGTGAAGGCTCGCACGGAAGGCGTGCACGCCGAGGAAATCGTCCCCGTCGGCGAGCTGGACTTTGATGAGGGGGTGCGGGAGACGGACGTCGAAAAGCTGGCAAAGCTCAAGCCGGTCTTTGTTAAGGACGGCACCGTCACCGCCGGCAACGCCTCCGGCATCAACGATGGTGCCGCGGCCGCCGTGCTGGCCACCGCGGAGGAAGTGACCAAGCGTGGCCTGGACCCGCTGGCGAAGATTGTGTCCTGGTCCATCGCGGGTGTGGACCCGACGCGCATGGGTATTGGCCCGGTCGCCGCGGTGCCGAAGGCTTTAGAGAAGGCCGGACTGAGCCTAGACGATATCGACCTCATCGAATCCAACGAGGCCTTCGCTGCCCAGGCCATCGCCGTGCAGGACCAGCTGGGCTTTGACCCGGCGAAGACGAATATCTATGGCGGTGCCGTCGCGCACGGCCACCCGGTTGGCGCCACGGGCATCATCCTGCTGACCAAGCTGGCTTATGCGCTGCGCCGTCAGGGTAAGCGCTATGGCCTGGTCACCATGTGCATCGGCGGCGGTCAAGGAATCGCCTTGATTATTGAGAATGGAGCGAAGTAAATGAGCATCACCAAGGTAGCCGTCATCGGCGCAGGGTCTATGGGTTCTGGCATCGCCGCGCTCTGCGCCTCCGCAGGCATGGACGTCGTGCTGCTGGACCAGAACGCGGAGGGTGCCCAGAGAGGTGTCGAGATCCAGCTCAAGCGCAAGGGCTTCCACCTGCCGGAATTTGCCGAGCGCGTTCGCGCCAGCGATGACTACGCCCTGCTGAAGGACCGCGAGTGGGTCATCGAGGCCATCTTCGAAGACCTGGGCGCCAAGCATTCGCTCTATCAGGCCATTGAGCCTTATTTGTCTGCGGACGCTCTGTTGAGTTCGAATACCTCAACCCTGCCGCTGGCCTCCCTGCTCGAAGGCGTGCCGGAGACCCGCCGCGATAAGTTCGCCATCACGCACTTCTTCAACCCGCCGAAAGTCATGCGCCTGGTGGAGCTCATCGCGTCTGGCCCGACGGAGGCTGCACTGCGCACCACCATCGAGCAAACCCTGGGCAAGATTGCGCTCGAGTGCCGCGACACCCCGGGCTTTATTGCCAACCGCGTGGGCTGCTACTGGATGGCCGCCGGCGTGGCCCGTGCCCGCGAGTTCGACGTGAGCTACGAGCTTGCCGACGCTTCCTTCGGCCGCGCCTTCGGCATTCCCCGTACCGGCATTTTCGGGCTGCTCGATTACATCGGATTGCAGCTGGTCAAGCCTATTTGGACGTCGTTGGAGACGGCCCTGCCGGCAGGCGATCCGCTTCTCGACGTCCCCCTCGGTGATGATCCCTTCATCGCAGGGCTCGTTTCTCGGGGGCTGACCGGCCGCACTGGTGAGGGCGGCTTCTACCGCGGCCGAAACGAGGTCATTTCTGAGTCCTACGAGTACGTACCCCGCTCGACGTTGTCTGATCCGGTCGTGGGCCTGAAGGACCCCCGCGAGGTCATGGACACCGACTCCCCCGGCGGCCGCTTCGCCCGCGCGGTCTTCCTCGATACGCTGGCCTACTGCTGCGAGGTCGCACCTGACATTGCGGACCACGTGGGCCTCATCGACGAGGGCCTTACTCTTGGTTTCGGCTGGAAGAAGGGCATCTTCGCACTTGCCGACGCCATCGGCATCGACTGGGTCGCCTCCGCCTACGGCTCCGATGTTCCTGCATTGGTCTCGGCCGCTGCTCAGGCGGGTGGCTTTTATGGCGAGGGCTCGGTGCTCTCCTCGACTGGTTCGCGCCAGGAGCTCGCGCCGCGCGAGGGTGTGGTGACCTTGGCTTCTCTTGAGAAGGAGACCATCGTGTCTCTGGACGCGGGCGCGGTTCACGCGGTGTCCACGTCTGCTGGGCGCATCGGCATCATCGACCTGCATACGCCGATGAACTCTTTGCCTACCCCTGCCCTTTCAGTTATTCGCGCTGCTCTCGACGCTGTGTCCTCAGAGAATCTCGTCGCGCTTGTCATCAGCAACGACAAGCCGGTCTTCTGCGCGGGTGCGGACCTGGCTTCTATTGCGGCTGCGGGCGAATCGGGTTCTGCTTCGCGCGTCGAATCTTTGATTGCGGATGGCTCAAAGACCCTGCGTGCACTCAAGTTCGCTCCGGTCCCCGTGGTGGCAGCTGTGCGTGGCGTGGCCTTGGGCGGCGGCTTTGAAACTGCGCTGGCCTGCGACCGCATCGTGGCGCACGCCGATACGCGCCTCGGTTTCCCGGAGCGCACCGTGGGTCTCTACCCAGGCTGGACGGGCACTATCTCCTCGCTGGAACGCCTCAAGGCGGCCGGTGTCGAGGACTATCACCAGAAGGCCTTCGACTTCATTGCCTCGGCACGCAACTTCTCCTCTGCTTTCGAAGCCCAGAAGGCTGGCTTCTTGTCCTCGGATGACGTCGTGCTCATGTCCTTCGACCACGTCCTCGCCCGCGCTTTGTGCGAAGCTGCCGACCTGGCTGCCTCCTACACCCCGCCCGCGGACGCTTCTATCGAGATGTACTCCGGCTCCCCCGCCTTGGACCGGGAGTGGCCCATCGACGGCACCACCGAGAACGACCACGTCATCGTGTCCAAGCTCGCCGAGATGTACACCGCTCCTAGCTCCACCTCCGCTGCCTCCTCAACTGACGCCCCTGCTCCTGAATCCAGCTCGGACCCGGTTTCACTGAGCTTCACCGAGTTCTGCGAGCGCGAAGTGGAGTTCGACGTGCCGCTGGTCCTCCTGCCGGCCAACGTGGAGCGCGCCAAGCACATGGCCGCGACCCGCAAGCCCCTCAACAACTAGCCTCGGCCGCTTCCACTTCCCAACCCCGTTCCCTTTCGGAGCGGGGTTTCTCCTTGTTCATTGCGACTTGGAGCGGCAATTGTCACGCAAGTTTATGCTAGTCACTTGCAAGTTTGAGCTGGGCATCCTCTTTACAACTTTTAGCCTTGCACATGGTTCCACTCAAAAGGCATTAGTCACATGGTTTACTTGCCCCCAAGTAAACCATCTAGGTGTTTACAAACGGTTCGTTTGCCCCCAAACAAACCTTCTCACTAATGCCTTCTGACTGAAACCCTCTGGCAACGTTCTCGTGCTGCCAAGGAGGCTCGCTAGGCTGAACGAGGTTGCACTGTGTTTAACGCACCGCGCACCTCATTGAGAACTTGTTCTCGGTTCTGGAGAAGATCCCGTGGTGAGTAACGCAACACGATGTATCCGAGATTCTGAAGGTATTTCTCTCTTTGCCGCTCAGCCCGTATCACCGCTTCGGTAGACTTTCCGTAGGTCGCTCCGTCGTACTTCACAGCGCCGTCTATTTCCATGATGATTTTGCCGTTGATAAGCAAGTCCGGCCGATACCCACCCTGAAGCTCTGGCTGAACCACGAGTTTCTTTCCCAGGCCTTCCACAATCAACATGCCGCGCGCATAGGACTCATAGGGAGATTCGGCGAGGGCTGTGGCATGCGTAATCACTCTCCTAGCCTGAGCAGCACCTTTTACACGGCCCATTGCCGTGATCATTGACCGTAATTCGTCAATGCTAACGAGTCGTTTGCGCAAAGTGGAGTCGACAGCCATCAGCCCTTCCTCAAACGTCGCAAGCCGTGCGACGTCGATGCAGGTGCGTGCAACCGACGTGCACCGAAGCCCGAAGCGCTCAATAATATCTGAGGCTGGCAGCCACATCTTCCGGTACATCACTTTGCTATCCCATTGCCGCCTCGGTGGGACTGTTTTGGATTGCCGTGCTAGAACAACCTGAGCGTTCCGAGACGGCAGCATCCACAAGCCCAACAGTTTGGCCGCAGATCTTTCCACGAGAACTGAACGATGAGCGCTACGCCCGAAGGCAACGATGTCAAAGAGATGGCGTTGGTAGTAAGGAAGAGTTGAATAGTACTCGCTGTTTATTGCGTAACGCGAGGTGAGGCGAATAAGTTCACCTGAAGCAAGCTGTTTCCACACGGGATGGTCGTTCGGAAGGGGTCGTAGGTAAATGAGGTGTGAATCGTCAATCATGTCTCCATCATCATGGCTTCCAGCCCTCAAAAGCTACGGTCGATTCCCCGCCTGTGGATAACTTCGCCCCAGCGACATAATTGGCTGATCCTTCAACAAAGTAATCCACAAGGTTCCCCCCACAAGGCTTCACTCAGAAGTCTCTAGTCAAAAGGCTCGTTTGCACCCAAGTAAACCTTCTAACAGCAAAAAGAAGGTTCGTTTGCCCCCAAACAAACCTTCTCACTAATGCCTTCTGAGCAGAACCATCTTCGACCGCTCACGGCGGTTCCAACAGAGGCCTCCCCACCAGGACTCGAACCTAGAGGGGCCGCGATAGTGGGGAAAAGATGGGCACGGTGAAATAGGGGCCACTTCGAATCGCTACTTGTAGGCCGAGAAGCCCGTAATCTTCTTGCCCATAATGAGGGACTGCACGGTATCGGTGCCCTCGTAGGTGTGCATGGCCTCGATGTCAGCGAAGTGGCGCGCGATGTCGTTTTCCAGCAGGATGCCCACCCCGCCGAGCATGTCGCGGGCATCGGCGGCGATGCGGCGCGCGGCCCGCGTGTTGTGGAGCTTCGCCGCCGAGGCTTGCTCCGGAGCCAAGGTCCCTGCGGTCTCGCGCAAAGAAACCTCACGGCAGGTCAGCATCATTTGGCTCAAATCGAGCACCATGTTGGCCAAGCGTTGCTGAATGATCTGCGCCTTCGCCAGCTCACGGCCAAACTGCACGCGCTCGAGCACATAGGAGCGGGCAATCTCATAGCAGGCCACCGCCGACCCCAGCGCCATCCAGGACACACCAATGCGTGTAGCAGTCAGCACGCGAGACACATCCTTGAAGCTGCGGCAGCCCGGTAGCTGGTTGGCGGCGGGGATTCGGCAATCAGTCAACGTGATGTGCGCCTGGTGGATAGCGCGAAGAGAAAGCTTGCCCTCAATAACGGAAGCCGAATAACCAGGAGCCTCCTGCGGCACGATGAAACCGCCAACATTGCCATCCTCCATGCGCGCATAGATGATCGTGATGCCGCCGGAAGCGCCATTACCAATCCACTTCTTCTCACCGTTGAGCACCCACTCATCGCCATCGCGCACCGCGGTCGTCTCCAAAGCAATCGAGTCCGAACCGTGAGCTGGCTCCGTCAGCCCGAAAGCGCCGAGCAGCGAACACGAAGCCATCTGCGGCAGGTACTCAGCCTGCTGTTCCGGAGAGCCCAGCATCGAAATTGAGCGCATGGCCAGCCCAGCCTGCACCGCAATCACCGTGCCCATCGAGGCATCCGCACGCGTGACCTCCATGAGTGCCAAGCCAGCACCAAGCGTCGACATCTGCTCGTGGCCTTCCACCGCCAAACCATCCGTCATCACGTCCAAGTCGCCCAAGCGCTGAACCAAGTCCAGCGGGTACTCCGCAGCCTGCCAGTGCTGGTTGATCACCGGGGCGGAGTACTCGCGAAACTGCGCCGCACGCTTCCACCCAGCAGCATCTGATGCAGAGAGGTCGTCAAAAACACCCAAGAAATCAGTGGTGGGCTCGAAAAGGTTGTGGGACATAGTAAATTCTCCAACAAACAGGCAATACGAATGGCGATTAGCCCCAATTGTGACCTGACTCTCCCCGGGCTGTCAAGTGCTCCACACATAATGCGATTGCCCCGCACATAACGCGGCCCGACCACACGCAATGCAGCACGACCACGCACGCACAGCCACCAGACAATCCAGTACCCCACCGTCCCCCGCAGCCCGCATCGCAGGTACACTAACCACCATTAGCTCATTGAGGAGGACGCCCACCATGGCCAACCAGAGACGCCGCGACCAAATCGCCGCCGCCGCACTCGACCTCTTTGACCAGCGCGGCTACCACGCCACCGGCATGGAGGACATCGCCAAAGCCGTCGGCATGCGCGCCTCCAGCCTGTACAACCACTACTCCTCCAAACAAGAGCTTCTCGCCGAAGTCACCATCACCGCCATGGAGGACCTCCTGCGCGCCAACGCCGCCTGCCTCGCCGGGCTGAGCGATCCCCGCGACAAACTCGTCGCCACCATGAAAGCCCACGTCATCTACCACGCCACCCACGCCCGGCGCGTCCGCGTGGTCAACAACGAGCTCACCAACCTCGAAGAACCCCACAAGTCCGTCGTCCTGCAACTGCGCCGCGATTATGTCGCGCGGTGGATGGCCGTGGTCAACGAGGGAGACTTTCACGCGGAGAACCTCAAAATCGCCTGCTGGGCGCTCATCGATATGGGCATCGGCGTGGCCCAATGGTTCAGCCCCGACGGTGATTACACCGCCGAGGCTTTAGGTGACATGTACGGCCAGTTCGCCCTGCGCCAGCTTACCTAGGGCGCACAACCAATCTGCTGCTCTTCCTCACGCCCATCCGGGTACTGCACGCGCACGCGGGAGTAGACCTCGGCGTGGTAGCCGCAGGCCACGCGCTTGTCGACGACCACCTTCACTCGGTCCTCGCTAAACTCGCCCTCCGCGCAGTTGGGGTCACAGTTATTCTCGATGGCCACGCCGTCTGCCTCCGCGGCATCCGCGCCCCAGTGCTGCCATTCAAGCTGGTTGACCAAGTAGTTATTATCCGCACAGGCCAGCGAGATGCGGTCCGGGCCCTCCAGGCCCGTGACGGAGACACAGTCCAAAATGGCCGTGGCATCGATGGTGGTTTCCACGTCTGGGCCTACGAGTCCAACCACGCGCACCAACTGGCCGGTGGCGGGCAGGACGGAGAAGGAGACGCGGTCGGAATCGCGAATCACGGTGACCAGCTGGTCCTCGCCCTCGCCCTCAACGGTGCCGACCTCATTGCCCTCCGCGTCTGCCAACATGTCATAGGCAATCTTCTGCTGCTCGCTACTCAGTCCCGGCTGGAGCAGCAGCTCCAACGCGCCTAGCGCGCGATTCGGGGCGGAATCCGCCAGCTTCTCCAGCCCGGCGCGGTCGGTCGCCACGACGAGGTCCTCCGGATTAATGGACGGCTGCGGATCGAAGCCCGGCACCTCGCCCTGCGAGGACACCTCCACGGCACCGCCGGCATCCACCGCATATTCGGTGATCGCCGTGGCATCGCCAAGCGTATCGACGCGCTTCATGTATTCCTTCGCGGTCACCCCCTTATCCACGGCATCGGGCTGAGTGGCTGCAGCTTCGCCGGCCTGGGTCAGGATCTCCGCAGCCGAGGCCACGGGCTCCGAGTGATTGAGCAGCGGGAAGGCACCGCCGATGAGCGCGAGCACCGCGACGGACGCCGCCGCAATGGTCAACGTGGGGCGGCCCTTCGTGATCTTTGCGAGGGTGTCTTCGGAGCGGGTGAGGGAGGCGTCGTCAAGCGCGGTGTCGGGAACGGGGTTGGCGGCGCGGAGTTTGTCGAGAGAGTTAGACATCGGTTTCTCCTGTGAGTTCGGAAAGGTGGGTGCGTGCGCGGTGCAGGCGAACACGCACGTTGTTGCGGGAAATGCCGAGGACCTCGGCGATATCGGGATGGTCGAGCCCCTCCCAGGCATGGAGAGTGAGAATTTCGCGCTCGGCGTGCGAGAGCTGCATCAGCGCGCGCGTGATGTCAAGGTTGGCATCGACAGCGTCATAGCCGGCGTAGGACTCCAGCTCGTGATCATCGAGGTTCTCCGTTTCCCGGCGGGTGCGGTAGAACTCGCGCATCACGTTGCGGGCGATGCCATACAGCCACGGCAGCGGCGTGCCGCGCAACGAGTCGAAGCCGGCCCACGCCCGCTCGAAAACGTCGGCCGCCAGCTCTTCGGCATGGCTCGGTGGGACGCGGCGGCGCAGGTAGGCCAGCACCGCTGGATAATGCTCGCGGAACAGGCGGGAGAACTCCCGCTTGCGCGAACCAGGCAAGGTAAGGACAGACACTAATTAACTCCAGATTTCTATCGGGCTCACTGAGTATGTTGCACCAGACGCCCAAGCGTTACAGCGGACTGATCAAATGGTTTACTAAAGGGGATGGAACCTCTCGAGCTCTCCGCCCTGACGGGCACGCAGTCGCGCACCTACGGCACGCGCAAGATCACTAAACACATGATCTCAGCACCTGTGCACGTGGCCATTGCACTGTGGGACGAGCGCTGGGATTCTGCGGAGGACGGGACAATCGACGGCTGGGTCATTGCCGTCAACACCACGAAGACGCGCTTTGTGCGCAAGGGCCAGATTAAAAAGGGCGACATCGTTGAGGTGGCCGTCCGCGAATTCGAAAAGGCCACCAAGGGGCTCCGGGGCCGCAAGTGGATCGTCACCGGCCGGCGGCAGGCAGCGCTGCGGGCTGCGCTGGAAAAGCGCGGCTATACCGTGACGGGGAGTTTTGCGGAGGAGAATAGGGCGTCGAAAAGCGCCAGCTCCGTGCGGCGCAAGCAGGCCGGCATCACCGCGCGCCGCGCGAAGAAGGAGGGCGAGGCGCCGCGCAAGAAGCAGGTCGTAAAGGTAGAAACGCCGAAAGCGCACTGGTGGCCGAACTTCTCGACGGCTTCCTCCTGGCCGGAGGGCGCTACCGTGCGCATCGCCACGGATGCCTCCTCGGACACGGTATTCAAAGGCTCCATGTGTTTCGTGGCCAGCAATGGCGACTACCGGTTGCGCACGCGCAAGACGACGGCCAGCACCGATGAGCTTGAACTCGAATCCCTCACCTTGGCACTGAAATACCTGCTCAAGGTCGGCGCAACCAAGGCGATCATCGAGTCGGACTCCGTCGCCGCGTTGGAAGCGGTGGAGCAGATTCGGAAGAAGGGCTCGAAGGCGATGCGCTCGCGGGGCGTGTGGCGCGGGCTGTCCTCGGGCTCGCGTTCGCGCTTCCAGCAGGCGTGGCATGACGTGGAGGGAGTCTGCGAGGTGACCATCCGCCGCGTGCTGGGGCATGCCGGTGACCCGCTGAACCGGGCTGCAGACCAGATTGCATACATGGGCCTGCGCGCGATTGCGCACCCGATGAAGCAATCGCGGGCGACGCTGAAAGAGGGCATCACGAAGGCGCTGGCCAAGCTCTAATTCGGGGTTCGGCGCATGCGTGGCCTAGTGTAAATCGCATGAGCAATCCCTTTGACTCCAATCCTTTTGAGGAGCCGGCCAAGCCTTTCAGCGGCCGTGGAGCGAACCCCTTCGCGGAGCCCGCGCGTGAGGCGTATGCGGCGCCTTCTGCGACTCCGCCTGTGACGCCTTTCGCGGATCCTTTTGCTGAGCCTTTTGCCGAGTCTGAGCACGCATACGCCCCGGCCCCGCTGCAGGACTATTCCCTCGAGCAGCACTCAACGGGCGGCAAGGTTCACCGCTTTTCCGTCTTCAAGGGCCTGCTCAGCCTGTTCTCATTCTTGGTCGGCTTCACCGCGATTACCGATGGCGACGTAGCCTTCGGCCTCGGCTTCGCTTTGCCCGGCGCGTGGTACTTCATCAAGAC
Organism: Corynebacterium sp. HMSC056F09; assembly: GCF_001815785.1. Lineage (NCBI taxonomy): Bacteria > Bacillati > Actinomycetota > Actinomycetes > Mycobacteriales > Corynebacteriaceae > Corynebacterium > Corynebacterium sp. HMSC056F09. The sequence goes on along the minus strand of NZ_KV821943.1, from coordinate 21,987 downwards.
GCTGCAGCAGAAAGCCAACCCGACCACGCCGCAGAAGCGCCACTGGTTTGTCATTTGGCTCATCGCCATCGTGCTCATGTTCTTCGGTGCCTAGGCCACAAGCCGCCGCCACACGATGCGCAGCAGCGAATGCGGGGTCGCCACTACCTCGCGCAGGTAGTTCCACGGGCGGTCTCTTCGCGGGGTGCCAACACCATGCGTGCGGACCCGAATCCCTAGGTGCCAGGCCCACATGCGGGTGCGCAGCACGTGGAAGTCATTGGTCACAACGCGGAAGTAGCTATAGTCCGGGCACAGCGCATGTGCGCGCTCAAGATTCTCGTTGGTGCTCGTAGCGAGTGGTTCGAGGCGAATCCGCTCCGGATTAACGCCCCGCTCGATGAGGTAGCGCGCCATCGGCTCCGCTTCCCCGTAACCGGATACGATGATCGGCTCCTCCGGCAGCATGCGAGCCATCACCACCGCGCGGTCCAAGCGGCTGCGCAGCAGCGAGCCGGGCTCGCTGCCCTCCACGCGCGCGCCCAACACCAGAAGCGGAAACTGCATGCCCGCTAGCTTAGCGTGCATACTGGTCAGCATGAGTATGTGCGTAGTCGGCTCTTAAGATCAATCTCCCCGGTCGACTTCCCGCTTTATTCGCCGAGGAGCTGGGAACGCAGGTTCTCGTCCTTCTTCTCTACCTCGGCGGCCATGTTCTCCTGGTAGGCCGCCATCTTCTCCACGAGGGCTGGGTCGCCCGCGGAGAGGATGCGCACGGCGAGCAAGCCGGCGTTCTTGGCACCACCGATGGATACGGTGGCCACCGGAACGCCGCCCGGCATCTGCACGATGGACAACAGTGAGTCGAGACCATCGAGATCCTTCAGCGCGCGCGGGATGCCAATCACCGGAAGCGGCGTGGCCGCGGCAACCATGCCCGGTAGGTGGGCCGCACCACCGGCACAAGCGATGATGGCTTTGAGCCCGCGCTCGTGGGCAGACTTGGCATAAGCCAACATCTTTTCTGGGGTGCGGTGCGCGCTGACGACGCCCACTTCAAAGGGCACGCCGAACTCGGCGAGCACCTCGGCGGCGGGCTTGACGGTGGGCCAGTCGGAATCGGATCCCATGATCAGGCCGACGAGAGGTTCCATGAAAAATCTCCTTCTTTACTAAGGCTTAAGCTCGCTGCGGGATTAAGCCCACTGGGCGTGGACGAGGAAGTGGGCAGCATCGTGAGCGATGTGGCGGGTCTCCTCGACGTCATCGCCGACGACATTGACGTGGCCGATCTTGCGGCCCGGCTGGTGGTCCTTGCCATAAAGGTGGACCTTCGCCTCTGGGTAGCGCTCCATCACTTCGCGGACTCGCTGCGGCATGGGCATCTGTGGATCCTCCTCAGCACCCAGCACATTAGCCATGACCGTTACGGGAGCCAATGGCGCGGTGGAGCCAAGCGGCAGGTCCAACACGGCGCGCAGGTGCTGCTCGAACTGTGAGGTCACGCAACCATCCTGGGTCCAGTGGCCGGTGTTGTGCGGGCGCATCGCCAGCTCGTTGACGGCGATGTCTTCCGCCACGCATACTCCCGGGGCACCCGAGGCGGACGCAATGATGGCGCCGGCGTCTTGCTTCGTCGCAAAGGCGAAGAGCTCCACTGCAAGCACGCCAGTCACGCCGAGCTCGGTAGCTACCTTGATGCCTACCTGAATGGCGCGCTCTGCCAACTCCGGGGACAGGTTCGGGGCGGGTGCGAAAGCTTCGGCGCAAATGCCATCGCGCTGCACGGACTCGGTGACCGGCCAAGCCTTCACTTCGCCGGAGGGGCGGCGGGCGACGAGCACGGACAGCTCGCGGGTAAGGGCCACTTTTTCCTCAGCCATCAGCGGGGTGCCTGCCGCGAGAAGTTCTTCTACCAGCGGCTCCAGCTCCTCCGCAGAGGGGAACCACACGCCATGGCCGTCGTAGCCGCCGCGGCGGGCTTTGAGGCACACGTGATCGTCGACAAGCGCGGCAAAATCCCGCGCATCCTCCACCGAGTCGATAGCAGCAAAGCGTGGCACCGGGGCGCCCAGCTCGGCCAGCTTCTGGCGCATGAGCAGCTTGTCCTGCGCGTAGAGGAGGGCGGAAGGCTGGGGCTGAACGTTGAGACCGTCGGCGATGAGCGCCTGGACGTGCTCCGTGGGGACGTGCTCGTGCTCAAAAGTAATTGCGTCCGCGCCTTCCGAAGCGGCGGTGAGCACGTTGAGATCGTGGTAGTCGCCCAAAACGACGTCCGGGATCACCTGGGCGGCGGACTTGTCTGGCGCGGAGGCCAGCACGCGCAGGTGGATGTCGAGCTCCGCGGCGGCCGGCTGCATCATGCGCGCAAGCTGGCCGTCTCCATAAACAGTAACGAGGGGTTTGTGTTGTTCACTCACTCTTTCAATACTAGCCTTGGGGCCATGATCGTCCGGCATACCATCTTTCAGAACTCCCTCATGACCGCGCTGTTGGATGGCATTTACGACGGCGAAATGACCATCGGCGAGCTCTTGGGCAAGGGCAATTTCGGCATCGGCACCTTCGATGCGCTGGACGGGGAGATGATTATCCTCGACGGCGTGTGCTACCAGCTGCGCGGTGATGGAACCGCGACGGTGGCTGACTTGGACCAGGGAACCCCCTTCGCGGTAGCCACGAACTTTGTCCCCCGTATTAAGGTGGCCGCCCCCAAAGGATTGAAGCGCGAGGAGCTATCGGCCTTCATCGATGAGGTCGAGCCTTCCGCCAACTACATGTACGCGGTGCGTATCACCGGACGCTTCAGCAACGTGGTTACCCGCACGGTGGTCAAGCAGAGCAAGCCCTACCCGCCGATGGCGCAGGCGGTGGGCGGTGACAAGGAGCTGCGCTTTGACGACGTCGAGGGCATCATCGGTGGTTTCCGCACGCCGGTCTTTGAGAAGGGAATCTCCGTGCCCGGATGCCACGTGCACTTCATCGACGCTGCGCGTACCTCCGGCGGGCACGTGCTGGACTACACGGTGGATGAGGCCACGATTGAACTGTGCCCCGGCACGGACCTCGACCTGCGCCTGCCGCTGACCCACGAATTCCGCTCCGCCAACCTGGCGCCTGATGACCTAGACCAGCAGCTGCACACGACGGAGATTAAGGACTAACCCCAGACCGGTTGCTCGTTGAGGATGTCCTCGACGCGTTTGGCTTTGGGGATGGATGGGAAATACATCGGCTTCTCATAGCCGTGAAGTGCCAGCGAAATCCCACCGCGACGGCGGCGCGCACCACGAATATCAGTGAGCGGGATCGAATCGACGTGCTTGCCTTCCCGAGCGATGACGCGCAGGTTGGTCACGATGAAGCGCTTGCGGCGGGCCTTGGCAAGGGGCACGATGAAGCGCCAGACGGCAAGCAGGGCCCATAAAGCTACTAAGCCATTGCGAATCGCCAAGTCAATGCCGTTATAGTCACACCAGCCGATGGCAATCCAGCACACACCCGTGACGACGACGAGCTCTAAAAAGGGAAAGAGCAGTGTCCGAAACGGGGCGGTCATGTCCGCGCGCACAACCTCGCCGCGGCCCATCTGCATGAGGTTCATGGGGCACATGGTACCTACCTTCCCACTCGTTCCACGGTCCTCCCCCGCTACCCGAGCGTGAGGGGTGACCGCCTCCTAGCCTCGGCAGTCCGGCGGCCCGGCGGTCCGGCGCGGCATCGCACATGGCATTTCCTAAAAGGCATCAGTCGAAGGGCGTCTTTGCCCCTGAAAACACCATCTGTCGGCCTGTAAAAGGCGTCTTTGGGAGTAAAGACGCCTTTTGACTAATGCCTTCTGATAGACGCCTTGTGAAAAGCGCCATGCGGGATTGTGACAACCTAGCGCGTTCCACCGGGGTTACCTCTCCTCGCAGATGGGGCCAGTGCACGGAAATTTCTAGACCTCACGACTAGCGCACGACGACTAGCGCACGACACAAAACCCTTGACAGCGGGAAAGGCCGGCAGTAGGTTGAGAAACACCTATGCAATCGATTGCACTAGAGGCCACAGGAAGGAGGATTTCATGACTGGAGCCACATTAAAAGATATTGCCGCTGCGGCCGGGGTTTCAGTTTCCACCGCCTCGCGTTCCCTTGCCGGAAATCCTGCTATCTCCGAGAAAACACGGGCAAAGGTAATGAGCATTGCGCAACAGCTCAATTATTTGCCCAACGCTCAGGCACGAGCCTTGAGAAACTCTCGGTCCGACGCCATAGGGCTTATCATCCCCAACTTGGACAATGCCTATTTTGCTGCCATGGCCGCTGCAGTGGAAGAAGAAGCGAATAAGCGCAAACTCTCGACCATAATTACCAGTTGCGGAGAAGACCCAGAGCGCCTAACCAAGGCCCTCGACACCCTCTCCCAACGCCAGGTAGACGGAATCATCAGTGTCCCGCTCGAAGGTGCAGAAGATGCACTGCAGCGCGCGGCGGAATCTCGCCCACTGATACTCATCGATCGTTCTCTTAAAAACCTCCCAGCCGTGGTCTCAAACCCAATTACCGGGATACATGCGGCCGTGGCCCAGCTCAAGAGCAAGGGACACACGTCAATTGGGTATCTCTCTGGCCCCCAAGAAACGTCCACCGGACGCGAGCGCCTCAACGCATTCAAGGACGCAACAACCGGAATGGATATCCACATCCATCACGGCAGCTTCCGCCACCGATCTGGATACAAGGGCGCCATCGCGCTTCTTCAAGAAGGCGTCACAGCCATAGTCGCAGGCGATTCCATGATGACCGCAGGCGCGCTAGAAGCTTGCCATAACGCTGGCAAAAGAATTGGTGAAGAAATCGCACTAGTTGGCTTCGATGACTTCATCTTTTTACGTTTCCAACCAGCGCCAATCTCTGTCATAGACCAGAACGTTACGCGCATGGGAGAAGAAGCTACCGCTCGCTTGGTTGACGCAATTGATAACAAGCGACAGCCCGAATCGACGGTCATCGATACCCGCTATATCCCACGAATGTCCACCGCCTACCGATTCCCTGGAGAACTCACATGAGTGAAACCGTCCTAAAACTTGAAGGCGTAACCAAGTCCTTCGGCCCCGTTGATGTCATTAAAGGGGTCGACCTCAGCGTTCGGCGAGGCCAAGTTCAAGCTCTTTTGGGCGAAAACGGCGCCGGTAAGTCCACGCTCATCAAAATGATTGCGGGCGTACACGAACCGGACTCTGGCCGCATACTAGTAGATGGCAAAGAAGTTAGAATCCCCGATACTAAGGCCTCCGAGGCCCTCGGTATCGCCACTATTCACCAAGAACTCAACTTGGTGCCGACGATGTCAGTGGCTGAAAACATTGTGCTCGGTCGCACTCCGCAACGCTACGGACTTGTCAACCGCAAGCATCTCAAGGCTCAAGCACAAGCAGCCCTACACCTCATCGGACTTGATGTTGACTTGGATACTCCGGTGGGTGAGTTGGGCGTCGCCAAGCAGCAGCTGGTTGAGATCGCCAAAGCCCTTTCCATGAATGCGCGCATCCTTATCTTGGATGAACCCACAGCCGCGTTGACCGGCAAAGAAGTCGATGCGCTCTTTACAGTTCTCGAAGGACTCAAAGCAAAAGGCGTGGCGATGGTGTTTATCAGCCACCACCTGGATGAACTGGCACGGATCGCGGAGACCATTTGCGTACTGCGCGATGGTGCCTTCATCGCCGAGGTCCCTTCCGATACAGATGAGGATGAACTGGTCCGGCTGATGGTCGGTCGCAGTATCGAAAACCAGTACCCGCGCGACACTCCGCCCGAGCGCGGCGAGGTCTTGCTTGAAGTTGCAGGCCTGACTACGCAAGGTTCGTTTCAGGACATCTCCTTCGAGGTCCACTCCGGCGAAGTTGTCGGTCTCGCCGGACTTGTCGGCGCTGGCCGCACGGAGATCATTCGTGCCATTGCTGGCGCAGACACCTACGATTCAGGATCCATTCGTGTGAATGGCCAAGAACTTCGAGGCGGCGACATCGGCGCCGCAATTCGCGCCGGAGTGGGACATATCCCCGAGGACCGGAAAGCACAGGCGCTAGTTCTGGATGCTTCGGTAGCAGATAATCTCGGTTTCGCGACGCTCTACCCCACCGCTAGAGCTGGGATTGCGGACCGTTCTGGCCAACATCGGCGTGCGGGAGAAGTGGCAGAAAAACTTCGTATACGTATGTCCGGGCTTGACCAGGCTATCCGCAATCTCTCCGGCGGAAACCAGCAAAAAGCCGTCTTCGGCCGGTGGGTCCTCGCCAACTCAAAGGTTCTCCTACTCGATGAGCCAACCCGCGGCGTCGACGTAGGCGCCAAGGTAGAAATCTACAACATCATTAACGAGATTACGGCAGCCGGTGGCGCGGTCCTCATGGCTTCCTCTGATCTACCAGAGGTACTTGGTATGTCTGACCGGATCCTCGTCATGTCAGGGGGCCAACTTGCCGGACAACTGCCAAAAGACTCCACTCAAGACGAGGTCATGACCCTCGCCGTAGCCAACGTAACTTCAGCAACTTCCGCTGCCGCTACTAACTCCGCTAGCCACGACCCCAAGGATTAATTATGACCAAGAATCGTGTAGCCAACTGGGCTCTGAACAATGGCGCTCTCGTCGGCCTCATCGCGCTGTGCATAGCGCTTTTCATCGCCACCCCGTATTTTTTAACCGTAACGAATCTACTTAATGTAGGCATCCAGGCAGCTACCGTGGCCATCCTGGCTTTCGGCATGACCTTCGTTATTGTTACCGCGGGAATCGACCTTTCTGTCGGTTCTGTAGCCGCTCTTGGCGCTATGGTGTCGGCCTATATGTTCTCCACTGCTGGGCTTCCGGGCTGGCTGACTCTCCTCATTGGTCTCGGTGTGGGTGCCTTGGCGGGCGCTATCTGTGGAATGGCCACTGCGTGGGGAAAGATTCCCTCCTTCATTGCAACACTGGCAATGATGTCTGTTGCGCGTGGCCTAACCCTCGTCATCTCGCAAGGCTCTCCCATTGAGACCGCGCCTTCGGTCAACTTCTTTGGCAGCGACGTAGCCGGCCTCCCAGTGCCCATCATCATGATGGTGATTGCTGGGCTCCTCTGTTGGTTCATCCTCGAGCGCACTGTGCTCGGCCGTTCCATGTACGCGATCGGAGGAAATCTCGAAGCAGCTCGCCTCTCCGGTCTCCCAGTCAAGCGCATCCAGATCGCAGTTTTCGCGCTTTCTGGGTTCTTCGCAGCGTGGGCAGGCATGGTTATGGCGGGCCGACTCGAATCTGCACAACCGCAAGCAGGCACCGGTTATGAGCTGGATGCCATCGCCGCAGTCGTCATCGGTGGTGCCTCGCTGTCTGGTGGACAAGGCAAAGCAACGGGAACTCTGGTTGGCGCTATTTTGCTGGCTGTCATCCGAAACGGCCTCAACCTCCTCAATGTTTCCTCCTTCTGGCAGCAGATTGTCATCGGTTTAGTCATCGCGTTGGCCGTGGGCTTCGACGTCTTCCGCAATAAGACGGCTAACTAAAAGGAGTGCCTCATGAAAAAGATCATTTCTGCAGTTCTCGTTGCCGTTCTTGCTTTGGGTTTGGTCTCATGCAACCGCTCTGAGGAAGACCGTCAGCGCATAACTCTTGCGCTATCAACCCAGACAAACCCCTTCTTCGTTGAGCTACGCCATGGCGCACAGGACAAGGCCAAAGAACTCGGAGTCCCCCTCGATATCCAAGACGCCTCGGATGATCCTGCTCAGCAAGTCAATCAACTCGGCAACGCTACGTCGATGGGCGCGAAAGTGGTGGTTGTTAACCCCACAGACTCCGATGCTGTAGCTCCAGCAGTACGCGGAATCAAGAACAATGGTGTCCCTGTGGTCGGTGTAGACCGCGACGTTAACGGCGTAGATTTAGATTCCATGGTTGCCTCCGACAATGTCGCCGGCGGTGCCCAAGCAGCAGATCAGCTGGCCAAATCCATCGGGGAAGAAGGTGACATCCTCATCCTGCAGGGCACCGCAGGTACGTCGGCCTCGCGCGAACGTGGCAAGGGCTTCGAGTCACAGATTGCCAAGTACCCGGGCATCAAGGTCGTTGCTAAACAGTCGGCAAGTTTTGATCGTACAGAGGGGCTCAATGTAGCCACCAACCTTTTGCAAGCCAACCCGAACATCAAGGCCATCTTTGCGGAGAACGATGAAATGGCCCTTGGCGCCGTCGAAGCCCTGGGATCGCGCGCTGGTTCCGAGGTCAAGATCGTGGCCTTTGACGGTACTTTCGACGGACTTAAGGCTGTCAAGGACGGCAAGCTGGAAGCTACTATCGCTCAGCAACCAGCCGAGCTCGGTGCCCGCGCCATCGAGCAAGCCGCACAACTCCTGCATGGTGAAAAGGCACAGAAATCTGTCCCCGTAGAAGTCATCACCGTTACCCGCGACAACGTAGAGGATTTCCAATGAGCAAGTTAACTGTCGTCGGTTCTATCAATGCCGATCTCATCGTCCACGCCGAGCGCCACCCTCAGCCCGGAGAGACCCTGCTGGGTTCTGGCGGTGAAATCCTAGCCGGGGGCAAGGGCGCAAACCAGGCAGTGGCCGCGGCCCAACTTGGTGCGCATGTCGCTTTCGTTGGCGCCGTAGGGTCTGATCCCTATGCGGAACCCGCTATGCATTACATGCGGACCTCGGGTATCGATCTCAGTGCAGTAGAGCAGGTAGACACCAATACTGGCCTCGCTGTCATCACTGTTTCCGCCGACGGCGAGAACACCATCGTCATTTCCCCCGGCGCTAACGCTCAAGTCGACTCAGATTTTGTCGCCGCTCGCGCCTCCACCATCGCCGATGCCGACATTGTTCTCCTACAAGGTGAAATCCCTGCTTCCGGTTTTCAAGCCGCAGTAGAACACAGCAATGGACGCGTCGTGGTTAACCTCGCCCCTGTTGTCCAAGTCGACCGTGAAAGCCTGCTGCAAGCCAATCCGCTTCTTGCCAATGAGCACGAGGCTGGTCTCATTTTAGAGCAGCTCGGTCTTCCCTCCGATGGCACCCCTCACGAGCTTGCTCACCGACTTATTGAGGCTGGCTTCCGCTCCGTAGTCTTAACCCTTGGCGCGCGTGGAGCGTACGTAGCCACCCCAGAAGGCGGCACGGATATACCTACCCCACGCGTGACCACCATAGATACCACCGGTGCTGGCGACGCCTTCGCCGGCGCGTTGTGCTCCCGACTCTTGCAGGGCGACTCACTCATCGATGCGGCCTCATTCGCTGCCCGCGTCGGAGCTTTCGCTACAACCGGCAATGGAGCACAGCCTTCTTACCCAACTACTTCTTCACGCTTACCGGAGGTGGACAATGCGTAAATCTGGAATCCTCAACCCTGCACTCGCCAGCGCCGTTGCTCGCCTTGGGCACACCGATACTTTCGTCATCGCGGATTGCGGGCTTCCCATACCGCAGGATGTGACAGTTATTGATTTGACGTTAACCTTTGGCATCCCTTCCTTCGGCGATACGCTTTCCGCGTTACTCGCCGAAGTAGTAGTAGAGGCAGCCACGATTGCGGATGCCACTCCGCCAGAGGTTCGGACGCTGCTTCCCAGCATCCCACTTACGGAAATCTCGCACGAGGAGCTCAAACATCAAGTCGCCGACGCCTCTTTCGTGGTGCGCACTGGGTCAACAACGCCGTTTTCCAATGTGATCTTTCGCTCCGGCGTGCCCTTTTAAAACACCTTTCGATCCTTCTAAAAAGCACGCACTCCCAACTCGCTACTGACCAGCTGGGCGCAGGTGGATGACATCACCCGCGGAGTAGTACTCACCGCCGACGTTGATGCGGCCGTCGTCCGCCACGCCCTCAACAGTGCCGGTCACATCGCCCGTCGGGGCTTCGAGGCGGACTTCCTGACCAATCGAAGAACAAACCTTGCGGTAATCAGCCATAAGCTGCGAATCCTGCTGCTCCCACTGGGTGATGCGGTGGCGCAGATTCTTCAACACGGTGATGGCGAGCTCGGTGCGGTCGGTATCAAGCCCCTCGAGTGAGAGGGAGGTTGCTGCCTCGATGGGCAGTTCCTCCCTCGTCAACGTCACGTTGATGCCCATGCCCACGACCACGCGGGCTGAGGGCGGATTAGCGGCCTCTGTCTTCGGGGCGATTTCGGCCTTATTCACTTCAGCTTTGTTGATTTCAGCCTTGTTGATCTCCGCTTTGTTTATTTCAGCCTTATTGATCTCTGCCTTGTTGACTTCTGTCTTGGAGACCTCCGTCTTCGGAGCAGACTTGAAGGCCTCACCCACCGGACCGGCCTCCGCGAGGATGCCGCAGAGCTTCTTGCCGTCGATCTGCACGTCATTCGGCCACTTGAGTACCGCTCCCTCGACGGTATCCGTCACGGCCAAACCTGCGGCTAGAGGCAGGGTGCCCAAGTGGTCGAGCGAATCCGGAAGGATGAGCACGGAGAAAATGAGCTGGGATCCAGCCGGACTCACCCACTGACGGCCCAAGCGGCCTTTGCCGGACACCTGCTCGTTGGCGAGCAGCACGGTGCCATCGGCAACCTTCTCCGCCTCCATGAGATCGGTGTTGGTCGAGCCAGTGGACTCGGTGTAATCGATGACGGAAAAATCACCGTCGAGAGCTTCGCGGATGCGGTCAAGATTTAGAGCTGTCATACTGCCAACCCTACCCGCCGTTAGTACTCGACCACGCGCACTGTGTCCGCAGCGAGTGCTAGTGTATGTGCATGGCAAAGGTCACTTTTGAGAACGTCGGCATCACCTATCCCCGCGCCGAGAACCCCACGGTCAAAGACCTCAATCTCGAGATCGCGGATGGCGAGTTTCTAGTCCTCGTCGGCCCGTCCGGCTGCGGTAAGTCCACTACCCTGCGCGCCCTCGCAGGACTTGAACCGGTCTCCAGCGGCCGCATCCTCATCGATGGCAAAGACGTCACGGGGCTCGAGCCCGGCGAGCGCGATATCGCCATGGTCTTCCAGAACTACGCCCTCTACCCGCACCTCACCGTGGCCCAGAACATGGGCTTCGCCCTCAAGCTGGCCAAGATGCCCAAGGCTGAAATCAAAGCCAAGGTAGAGGAAGCCGCGAAGACTCTAGGGTTAACGGAGTACCTGGAGCGTAAGCCGAAGGATCTATCCGGTGGCCAGCGCCAGCGCGTCGCCATGGGCCGCGCCATCGTGCGCGAGCCCAAGGCATTCCTCATGGATGAGCCGCTATCTAACCTGGATGCCAAGCTGCGCGTGCAAACCCGTGCGGAGCTGGCCAGCCTCCAGCAGCGCCTCGGCACCACCACCGTCTACGTCACCCACGACCAGGTGGAGGCCATGACCATGGGAGACCGCGTCGCCGTGCTCAAGGACGGTGTCCTGCAGCAGGTTGCACCGCCGCGCGAGCTGTACGACTCCCCCGCTAACGAATTCGTCGCCGGCTTCATCGGCTCCCCCGCGATGAACATCTTTGACTACAACGGTGGCCGCGTTGGCGTTCGCCCAGAGAAGATGTTCATCAACAAGGGACCGGTGGGCTTCCAAGGCACCGTGGAATTCGTAGAAGAGCTAGGCTCCGAGTCCTTCGTCTACGTCATGGTGGGTGAGCAGCGCTTCGTTGCCCGCGCGAGCGATAACGTTCCACAGCGCGGGGACAACGTCGTCCTCACCTTCAACCCCCGGGAGGCGCACCGCTTCGATCCTGAAACCGGACAGCGCATCGAGGTTTAAGAAGAATCAGGGGTAGTTTTACCCCCATTTTGAGTGAATTAAACGTCAAAACCACGTGCACTGTGGGGGTGATCCCCTATTTTGAAGTCACCAGAAGTTTTCCGAAAGGTGAATACTCCATGAAGAAGCCGTTTCTCCCTAGCTCGCTGCGCTCTGTCCGCCGCGGCGTAGTCGTTACCACCGCTGCCCTTGCTCTGACCTTGGCGGGTTGCTCGTCGAGCGACGAGGGATCGTCGTCAAGCACTGGCTCCGATGCCGCCTCGACGGATGCTGACGGCCGCGGCCCCATCACCTTTGCCATGGGCAAGAACGATACCGACAAGATCACGCCCATCATCGAGGCATGGAACGCCGAGCACCCAGATGAGAAGGTCGAGCTCAAGGAGCTCGCCGGCGAGGCCGACGCACAGCGCGAGACCCTCGTGCAGTCCCTGCAGGCGGGCAACTCTGACTACGATGTCATGGCGCTGGACGTGGTCTGGACCGCGGACTTCGCCGCTAACCAGTGGCTGGCACCGTTGACCGGTGACCTCGAGGTGGATACCTCCGGACTGCTGGAGCCCACCGTGGAATCCGCCACCTACAACGACACCCTCTACGCGCTGCCGCAGAACACCAACGGCCAGCTGCTCTTCCGCAACACCGAGTTGGCGGACAAGGCTCCGGAGAAGTTCGACGACATCGCTTCTGCTTGTGAGGCCATCAAGGATGATGCTTCCTGCCTGACCACCCAGCTCAAGCAGTACGAGGGTCTCACCGTGAACACCGCCGGCTTCATCGAGGGCTGGGGCGGCTCCATCCTGGATGACGAGGGCAACGTCGCCGTTGACTCGGACGAGGCGAAGGAAGGCCTGCAGGCGCTTGTCGACGCCTACGAGGACGGCACCATCTCCAAGGACTCCACCGCCACAACGGAGGAGGAGACCAACCTTGCTTTCACTGAGGGCAAGACCGCTTTTGCCATCAACTGGCCGTACATGTACACCAACGCCGAAGAGGCTGGCGTGAAGTTTGAGGTCCAGCCGCTGGTGGGCAAGGACGGCGTCGGTGTGTCTACCCTCGGTGGCTACAACAACGGCATCAATATCAACTCCGAGCACAAGGCTACGGCCCTGGACTTCATGAAGTTCATCATCAACGAGGAGAACCAGAAGTCCTTCGCCGAGGCTTCCTTCCCGCCGGTGCTGGCTTCCATCTACGACGATGACTCCCTCGTCGAAGAGTTCCCGTACCTGCCGGCTCTGAAGGAATCCCTAGAGAACGCCGCACCGCGTCCGGTCTCCCCGTTCTACACCGCCATCTCCAAGGCGGTTCAGGATAACGCCTACGCGGCGCTCACCGCAGGCAAGTCCGTCGATGACGCCACGAAGGATATGAAGGCAGCCATCGAAGCCGCTTCGCAGGGTTAATTTCCCAGCGTGCATGGGGGCGCGAGTAAGTCCACGTGACTTGCCCGCGCCTCCTTCTGCGATCCGGGCTCTTTTCGCCCAGAGGAAGTCCGGGCTAGCCGCTATGATTTCCCCAACCCCCGTTAAACCCCTTCTCCCCCTATGAATTAGAAAGGCAGGCACCGCATGGCTGGAGCACCGCCTAACGTGCAGCCCCGCAGACAGTACCTGCGTGTGGCCGCGCTCATCGCACCGGCGCTGATAGCGCTGGCTGTGGTCATCGGCTACCCCATTGTGCGCGCTGTGATGCTGTCCTTCCAGGGCAACAAACGGCTTAACCCCACCACGGGAGTGTTTGAGGAAGGCTCCTTCGCCGGCCTTGAAAACTACCTTTACTGGATTACCAATCGCTGCATGTCTGCCACTGGTCAGGCCACCGCCTGCCCGGACGGCGTCATCGCCACCGATTTCTGGCCGGCGGTGAAGATCACTCTCTTTTTCACCGTGGTCACGGTTGCCCTGGAGACCATCCTGGGCATGTTCATGGCGCTGGTGATGAACGGTGAGTACCGCGGTCGCGGCCTCGTGCGCGCGGCAGTGCTGGTTCCCTGGGCTATCCCCACCGCGGTGACCGCGAAGCTGTGGCAGTTCATGTTCGCGCCGGATGGCATCGTCAACGCGCTCGTCGGCACGCGCATCGCGTGGACCACAGACCCGTTCTATGCCCGTCTCGCGGTGATTATCGCCGACGTGTGGAAGACCGCCCCCTTCATGGCGTTGCTCATCCTGGCTGGTTTGCAGATGATTCCGCGCGATGTCTACGATGCCGCCCGCGTGGACGGCGCTTCGCGCATCCAAACCTTCTTCACCATCACCCTGCCGCTGGTACGCCCGGCGCTCATGGTGGCGATCCTCTTCCGCACGCTGGATGCACTGCGCATGTACGACCTGCCGGTCATCATGATCTCGGCCTCCTCCAACTCCCCGACAGCGACCATTTCCCAGCTCGTCGTGGAGGACATGCGCCAGGGCCACTTCAACTCGGCCTCCGCACTGTCCACGCTCATCTTCCTGCTTATCTTCACCGTCGCGTTCATCTTGGTGCGCTTCCTCGGCGCTGATGTCTCCGGTACTGCCCGCCAGAAGAAGGAGAAGAAGTCATGAAAAAGATCGGCCATTACCTAGGCATCCTCTTCATCATGTTCTGGGGGCTAGCGCCCTTCTACTGGATGGTTGTCACCGCCCTGCGGCACAAGTCCCACACCTTCGACACCACCCCGTGGCCCACGCATGTGACCCTCGATAATTTCCGGGATGCATTAGCCACGGACAAGGGCAATGACTTCCTCAATGCCTTAGGGAACTCTTTGCTCATCTCCCTGGCCACGACCGCGGTGGCGGTCCTCATCGGCGTGTTTACCGCCTATGCCTTGGCGCGCTATGACTTCCCGGGTAAGGGCGTTGTCACCGGCATCATTCTGGCCGCCTCGATGTTCCCGGCCATCGCGCTGGTAACCCCGCTATTCCAGCTCTTCGGCAACCTCGAATGGATCGGTACCTACCGCGCGATGATCATCCCGAATATCTCCTTCGCGCTGCCCCTGACGGTCTACACGCTGCTGAGCTTCTTCCGCCAGCTGCCCTGGGAACTGGAGGAGGCCGCTCGCGTGGACGGTGCTTCCCGCGGTCAGGCCTTCCGCCTGGTGCTCCTGCCCTTGGCTGCGCCGGCACTGTTTACTACGGCTATCATCGCCTTCATCACCACGTGGAACGAGTTCATGCTGGCCAAGCAGCTCTCCACCACCGCCACCGAGCCGGTGACCGTGGCCATCGCACGCTTCTCCGGCCCCTCAGCCTTCGAGTACCCCTACGCCGCCACCATGGCTGCGGGCGCGCTGGTGACTGTTCCGCTGATCATCATGGTGCTCATCTTCCAGCACCGCATCGTCGCCGGCCTCACCGCCGGAGGTGTTAAGGCCTAATGCGCCGCGCACTGCTGTGGGACACCGCGCTGGGATTCGTTGGCTTCTTCGCCTTCCTGGCGCTGGTGCAGGCAGTTCTCAATCTTTTTCACCCCTCCCCCGCCATCTGGCCGGGGCTCCTCGCGGGCGCGCTGTGCCTGGCGGAGTATCTGCTGTGGCGGGCTAAACGGAAGGATCTCCGATGAGCTGGCACAACAACGCCATTTTCTACCAAGCCCTCGTGGGCTCGTACAAGGACACCACCGGCGAAGGCGTGGGCACGCTGCGCGGGGTTATTGAGAAGCTTGACTACCTCAAGTGGCTTGGCGTTGACTGCCTGTGGCTTTCCCCGTTCTATGCTTCCCCGCTGCGCGATGACGGCTATGACATCGCCGATTACTACTCCATCCACCCTGACTACGGCACGATGGAGGACTTCGACGAGCTCGTCGCCGAGCTCCACGCGCGCGGCATGCGCCTCATGACGGATCTCGCGTTTAACCACACCTCTACCGATCACCCGTGGTTCCAAGCCTCCCGAACCGATCCGGAAGGGCCCTATGGGGACTATTATGTGTGGGGCGATGATCCCCTGCGCTACCCCGAGATCCGCATCATCTTCACCGATACGGAGACCTCGAATTGGGCATGGGACCCGGAGCGCAAGCAGTTTTACTTCCACCGCTTCTACTCCCACCAGCCGGACCTGAACTACGACAACCCGAAAGTCCACGAGGAAATTTTCAAGATCCTCTCCTTCTGGTTGGACAAGGGGGTGGATGGCTTCCGCCTCGATGCCATCGCCTACCTCTACGAACGCGATGGACTGGGCGGCGAGTCTCTGCCGGAGACGGTCGAATTTGTGGAGAAGGTCCGCGCCTTCATCAACGAGAACTACCCCGAGGCCATCATGATCGCGGAGGCCAACCAGCCACCGGTGGAAACCATGGAGTTCTACGGCACGGGCAACCGCTTCCACATGGTCTTCAACTTCCCAGTGATGCCGCGGCTTTACCAGGCGCTGGCGCTGGGTGATGCCACACCGGTCTACGACATCATGGCGGAGCTTCCGGAACTGCCCGAAGGCTGCCAGTGGGGAACCTTCCTGCGCAACCACGACGAGCTGACCCTAGAGATGGTCAACGCGGACCAGCGCGCGATCATGTACGAGCACTACCTGCCCGATGATCAGATGCGCGCCCACGTGGGCATCGCGCGGCGCCTTGCCCCGCTGCTGGGCAATGATTACCGCAAGATTGAGCTTTTTTATTCACTACTCATGACCCTGCCGGGCGCTCCCTTTCTGTACTACGGCGATGAGATTGGGATGAACGATGCCCCCGAGCTGCCTGACCGCGATGCTGTGCGCACGCCCATGCAGTGGGAGCCGGGCGAGGGTGCAGGCTTCACTACGTCCGCCCACCCGCGCCGGCCCATCGTCGGCGGCGTAGGGGTTTCGGTAGAGGAGCAGCTTGCCGACGATGACTCGCTCCTCCACCGCCTGCGCGGGCTGATCCAGCAGCGTAAGGCACATCCGGAGCTCGGTACCGCGCCCTTTGAGGCCGTAGAGACCGGCTATGCGGGCGTGCTGGGATTCCAGCGCGGTGAGTTGTTGTGCCTGCACAACTTCACGGATCAGACCGTCGACTTAGGCCCTGTGGAGCTGGGCCCCTATGGCTACGCTTGGCTGCCTGTAGAGGCCTAAAGGGTGCTTCGTAACTCACCTCACATTTCCCGCTAGGTTAACTAAAAGTTAACTCGCCGTGAACGAAAGCTAGCTTTTGGAGGATTTTACCTATATAGTTGGTTCAACCCCATGATGCGGACAGCCGCATCATTACGACAAGAAATAGAGAGGTGAGCCAAATGAATACCCTGACCGGATTCCTTTCCGCCATCACTAACGAATTCAAGAGTGCCACCGGAATCAACCTTGACACGGTGCACCCGGCGCCACTGGTGTCGCACATCGCTGAAGATCTGCTCAAGCACGGTCTCATCCCAGCCACCCACACGGACATCGAAGAGTCCTACGCCACACTTACGGGCACCTTCCCCAAGGAAGAGGATCTCGTAGATGCCGAACTCTTCCTCTACAGCCTCGGTTGGCTGGCAGACACCCCCGAATAAAACCACATAACCTAAGCCTCGCCCCCTTTTACGGGGCGAGGCTTTTTCATTGAGTCACCTTTCGACGCCCCTCACTACACACCCACTACACTGACCCACATGCACCCGACGCGCCGTATGCGAGGATTCCCTCACCTTTTACACCACCATTCACCTGCACAAACGTGAACTGTGAGAGAAATCACCCGCGTGCCGCTATACATTCCTATACAAAACTTCTCTACACTGTCGAAACATGACTATTTCCTCACATTTGTCGGAGCTTGACTCCCTGAGCGCCGACACCACCGCAGGCAAGATCGCTGAACTGAAGAGGCGTCGCGAAGCAGCGGCGCAGCCCATGGGCGAACAGGCCCACGAAAAGGTCCGCGCCCAGGGCCGCCTCACCGCCCGGGATCGCTTGGACTACCTCCTCGATGAAGGTTCCTTCGTCGAGACTGACATGCTCGCCGTGCACCGCACCACGGACTTCGGTATGGGCAAGAAGCGCCCGGTCACTGACGGCATCGTCACCGGCTGGGGCACCATCGACGGCCGCGAGGTCTGCATCTTCTCCCAGGACGGAACCGTCTTCGGAGGCGCCCTCGGCGAGGTCTACGGCGAGAAGATGATCAAGATCATGGAGCTGTCCATCACTACCGGTCGTCCACTCATCGGCCTGTACGAAGGTGCCGGCGCCCGAATCCAGGACGGTGCCGTCTCCCTGGACTGGATTGCCAAGACCTTCTACCAAAACGTCAAGGCCTCCGGCGTCGTCCCGCAGATCTCCGTCATCATGGGCGCCTGCGCCGGCGGCAACGCCTACTCCCCTGCGCTGACCGACTTCGTCGTGATGGTGGATGAGAAGTCCAAGATGTTCGTCACCGGGCCCGACGTCATCAAGACCGTCACCGGCGAGGAGATCTCCCAAGAGGAACTCGGCGGCGCCGGAGTCCACATGCACAAGTCGGGCACCTCGCACTACACCGCTTCTAGCGACGAGGAAGCACTGGATTGGGTCCACGACCTGCTGACCTACCTGCCTTCCAATAACCGCCAGCTGACACCGGCTGAGCCCTACGAGGAGCTGGGCGAAGAGACTGCCAATGACCTCCTGCTGGATGAAATCATCCCGGACTCCCCGAACCAGCCCTATGACGTCAAGGAAGTCATCGAAACCCTCACCGATGACGGCGATTACCTGGAGATCCAGGCTGATCGCGCCGATAACGTGGTGACCGCCTTCGGCCGCATCGAGGGCCAGACCGTGGGCTTTGTGGCCAACCAACCGCAGGTTTTCGCCGGCTGCCTCGACATTGATTCCTCCGAGAAGGCCGCCCGCTTCGTGCGCACCTGCGATGCCTTTAACATCCCGATCATCATGCTGGTCGACGTCCCCGGCTTCCTCCCCGGCGCCGACCAGGAACACGATGGCATCCTGCGCCGCGGCGCCAAGCTGCTCTACGCCTACGCCGAAGCCACCGTTCCGAAGATCACCGTCACCCTGCGCAAGGCCTACGGTGGTGCCTACTGCGTGATGGGTTCCAAGGGCCTCGGCGCGGACGTCAACCTGGCGTGGCCCACCGCCCAGATCGCCGTCATGGGCGCAGCCGGCGCCGTCGGTTTTATCTACCGCAAGGAGATCAAGGCAGCCCACGAAAAGGGCCTCGACGTGGCTGAGCTGACCAAGTCCTTCGAGCGCGAGTATGAAGACCACATGCTCAACCCGTATAAGGCAGCGGAGCGCGGGCTTATCGACGCCGTCATTCTCCCCTCCGAAACCCGCAGTGCAATTGCCAAAAACTTGCGCTTCTTCGCCGACAAGAACGTCGCGCGCCCGGCGCGTAAGCACGGCAACATCCCGCTCTAACGCGCACTCGGATCGGCACAGATTAGTACAGAAGACGCACTGTATTACACTAGTGTCCCATGACTGACTTGAAGACGACCGCTGGCAAGATCGAGGACCTCAGCGCCAAGCTCACCGAGTCCCGTGCGCCGCAGGGAGAGGTCCCTGCGGCTCGCAGCGCCATCGAGGCGCTCTTCGATGCCGGATCCTTCGTAGAGACCGACGCGCTTGCTCGCCACCGCTCCACCGAGTTCGGCCGCGAGCACGTCCGGCCCTACACCGACGGTGTCGTCACCGGTTTCGGCACCGTGGACGGCCGCAAGGTCTGCGCTTATGCGCAGGACGCCTCGCTGTTCGACGGCACCATGGGCGAGGTCTACGGCGAAAAGGTCACCAAGCTCTACGACCTCGCCATTAAGACCGGCGTGCCCATCGTCGCACTCGTCGCCAGCGACAAGCCCCGCGCCCAGGAAGGCATTGTCTCCTCCGCCATGCAGGCCCGCATCCTTGCCCGCGCCACCACCGCTTCCGGCCTCATCCCGCAGGTCACAGCGGTCTACGCGGACTCGAAGGAGGCCTCGCTCGTGGCTGCGTTGTCCGATGTCGTTATCGCTCCGGACGGTGACCTGCAGGCGGATGGGGAGCACGAGGTGAGCGTCGCCAAGCGCGTGCTCTCCTACCTGCCCTCGAATAACCGTGCCGCCGCTCCCCGCACCGAGGCCACCATCGTTGCGGGCTCTGTGGAGGAGAACATCACCGACGCCGACCATGTCCTCGATACCCTCGTGGGCGATGACGGCGCCGTCGATCTCGCCGACGTGGTCACCGCCACCTGTGAGGATGTCTTTGAGCTCGGCGCCCAGGTGCGCGGTGTCTTCACCGGTTTCGGTCGCGTCGAGGGACGCACGGTGGGCATCATCGCTAACCGCGGCACCCTCGATGCGGAAGCTGCCGCTAAGGCCGCGCGTTTCATCCGCCTGTGCGATGCCTTCAATACTGCCATCATCGAGTTCGTCGATACTCCGGCACTGGACGTGGAGAAGGCGGCGCTGGCCAAGCTGGTGCACGCCTACTCCGCGGCGAGCGTGGGCAAGATCAGCGTCATCGTCCGCCGCGCGCACGGTACCGGATACATCGCCTTCGGCTCCAAGGAGCTCGGCGCGGATCTGTCCTATGCGTGGCCGACGGCCGAGATCGCCGTGGCCGATGCCCCCGCACTGGCCTCCGAGCTAGAGCTGAGCGAGGAGGAGGCCGCCGCCTACCTGACCCCGTACCAGGCCGCTGAGCGCGGTCTCGTCGATTCCGTTATTACCCCGGCAGCCACGCGTGGCTCCCTCATTGAGGGCCTGCGCCTGCTGGATCGCAAGATTATTCCGACCCTGCCGAAGAAGCACGGCAATATCGTTTTGTAGAGGTGTCCAATGACCGCTTCCCTGTTTACCGTTCTGCGCGGCAACCCCACCGACGCTGAGGTGGCGGCCCTGTCCACGGTGCTCAGCCAGCTCGACTCTGAGGCGCGCGCCAAGGCCGCCGATACCCGCTCTGAGCGCGACCTGTGGGGACAGCCGGGTGACGTATTCAACCCGTCCGCCTTCCGCAACGTCCGCTACTACTAAGCGCATGCGCCTGGTTCTGGCTTCCCAGTCCCCCTCCCGCCTGTCCATCCTGCGGGGTGCGGGCGTGGAACCCGTCATCGCCCCGGCCCACGTGGACGAGCGGGCCATCGAGGAGCGCCTGGCGGGTGCTGATCCCGCCGAGATCGTCTGCGCCTTGGCTGCCGCGAAGGCGGAGGCCATTGGTCCCGACTATCCCGAGGACGTCGTGGTGGGTGGGGATTCCATGCTGCTTCTCGACGGTGCCCTCCAAGGCAAACCCCACACCCCCGAGGCGACCGTGGATCGCTGGCACGCGCAGGCCGGTCGTGCCGCGGAGCTCATCACCGGCCACTGCGTGCTCTACGGCAACGAGCGCTTCGTTGAAGCCTCGCGCACGACGGTGTACTTTGCCCAGGCCTCGGACGCCGATATCGAGGCCTACGCCCGCACCGGCGAGCCGCTGGAATGCGCCGGCGCCTTTACCTTGGAAGCCCTCGGCGGCTGGTTCATCGACCGCATTGAGGGCGATCCCTCCTCCGTCATCGGCCTTTCGCTGCCGGTGCTGCGCCGCGCGCTGTATTCCTTTGGGCTCAACGTTTCCGGCTTCTGGGTTTAATCAAACCTATTGACTGGATTTTTAATCACCGATATTATGTGATTCACATTTCACTGCATGCGAGAGAGCGGAATTAGATCCTGCAATCTACAGGTTTTAAATCGCTTCAGGAACTCGCACAGAGCTTAAGTAAGGAACTTGGAGCACACCATGTCCTCATTGCTGCATCAGTAATTTCTATTTGACACACCGCTGCTTTCGACGGGTCAATATTTCACCGCCGAGAGAATTGTCTACCCCGAAAATCCGACGCTGGGTTCATGCTGCGCGCATGAGTTTCCAGTCGCGGTTGTCAAAACATAGAGAGAACCGATGCAAGATCACAATACTACTGGTGGAAATTTTTGGACTATTGTACGCAAGCGTCATCCCGATTACTTACGGTGGTTCTTCGCCGACACAACAAGCGCTTTGGGTTCATCCCTCATTGCCATCCCCGTTTCGCTTGCGAGCTTCCACCTCACTGGAAGTCTAAGCCAAGCAGGTCTCATCGGAGCAGCAAGCTCAGCTGGCTCCTTGATCATGACCATCCCAGCCGGAATGATCATTGATCGCGTCGATAAGAAGAATCTGCTTCTCCTTTACGGCCTGAGTCAGATTGCTATCTGGTCTTCCTTTTCCCTACTCCTCTGCCTGGGTAAATTCGCCTTCATCTCCTTATTCTTCTTCAGCGTTTTTGCTGGGATGATTACAGGCACCTTCGGAGGGCTAACCGGCTCTTCCGGTTTTGGAGTGCGTAGCGGG
>NZ_KV821942.1:0-977 GCF_001815785.1 Corynebacterium sp. HMSC056F09 | reverse complement strand
GCTGCCTGATTGGCGATGCCGCATGATACTACATCGACCAGCGCGATGCAGGACAGCATTTCAAGGCCCTGGATATATATCCGGTAGGGGTCCGACTGGGCGGTCGCAAAAGGCGCTACCTGAGGATTGATGTCAGTGACCCTGGCACGTTCAACTGCAGCAATGATTGCGCGTTGTTCATTAGCTGACAGGGATGCGAAGTAACCGTACGGGTCGGCGGACTCGTTCATCACCTTGATCTCGTCTTGAACATTCATGATGTCCTCATCTGTGACATCACTGGTGTCTACGCGAATTTCAGCGTCTAAGTCAATTGTTGATGCGGGCAAGGGGGTAAGATTCCCCAGGTTTTGGGCAGCAGCACTTGGTGGAATGATTAAACCAAATGCGAGAACTGCTGCTGTAGATAAAGCCATGATGAATCTTGTGGCGCGATTGCGCATAAGAACTCCTGTAAATTTCGTGAAAACGATTATCCGTGACGAGGGAAACACGCATATTAGGTGCTCCTTACCCAGAGTAACAGATAATTCCTATTAGGAAACTAACAGTTGTAAAATCACCCCTAATTAGGTGTATATCCCCTGCCAATTTATCGATCACAGCTCCACACAGAAGTAACGAAGTACTACTAGTAACGCTCGTAGATTGAAGTGCCCCGAGTTTTGTTCCTAGGGGGGGCAGGGCTCAGCAGCCAAGGGGAAGGTGACCACTTCGTGTTCAACTCCTCGATGACAAAGGCCCGCAACTGCGGGTTGGTATCGAGTTTACGGGGTTTAGGCCTGGCTAAACGGTCTACAGCCCGCTTTTGCGCCACGAGGGCATCGTAGCCATGCTCAGTCATCCCCCGGGCGATTTCCCTGCTAATCGTCGACTGATTCCGGCCAAGGTGGGCTGCAATCTCACGGTGAGTAAGACCCTGATCAAGCAGATAGGCTATCGCTATTCGGTCATGGCGGATAAGACGCTTTCCGCGT